>JANNKS010000450.1:0-3371 GCA_031396425.1 Rhizobacter sp.
CCTCGAGATGCCACTCGATGAGCGGCTTGCCGTGCAGCTTGAGCAGCGGCTTGGGCGTGTGGTCGGTCAATGGCCGCATGCGCTCGCCGCGCCCGGCGGCGAGAAGAATCGCTTTCATGCCATGAGTCTAGCGGCCGGCGAGGCGCCAAGACGGCGCACGGCGGGGTGCATGCGTCGACGCCGCACGCCGATCGGGCCGCAGCAGCGAGCCGCGTACGGGCGCGCGGTTGCGCGCGGTTGCGACTACGCTGCAGGCCCCAGGCCCAGCGGCGCAGGCAGCATCGCGACGATCCGACTGAACAGCGGGGCGTAGTCGGCATCTGGCGGGTGGCCGGTCAGCGGGTCGCGGTTGGTTTCGAACGCGGTGTCGACTTCCGCCCAGTCTTCGGGAGTCAGCACCTTTTCGGCCAGCGGCAGCACGACCGATTCCTCGATGCGCATGTGTTCGAGGTAGAAGTCGACGTACTGGCGCACGGCCTGCTCGAATTGCTCGCGGCGCGCCTCGAGCTGGGCGGTGCCGGCCATCATCTCGAAGCCAAGCAGCCTGTGTTCCAGATCGCGAATGGCGCGTTCGCCGCGCGCATGGTCGCGATCGAGCCGGTCGAGCACGTCGCGCGCCTGCAGGCTGCGCGCGCGCAGTTTCGGAAACAGCAGTTCGCTTTCCTTGGTGTGGTGCAGCCGCTCGGGAAACTCGTCGACGTAGAACAGCATCGCGCGCAGCACGTCGAACGGCGGCAGACTGCGTTGTCGACGGTGCTGCTCGAGCAGCAACACCAAGGTGCGGAGCATCGCCGACAGTGCGGCGTGCTCGTTGCGGATGACAGTCAGGGTGGTGTGCTGCATGGTTCATCTCCGGTGTCGGCGAGCATCCCCCGATTCACCCGGCCCGACCTTGAGACAGGTCAAACGCAGGTCGCAACGCACCGGCGTTACGACGTTGCCCGCTGCGATCGCTTCGGCGCTGCACGGCGCTGGCGCTCAACCCCGCACCACGCCGCGCGTCAGCGCGTGGCGCGCCACCTCGCGGGCGTCGAAGGCGTTCACCAGGTGATCGAGCGCGACCTGCGCCTGGCCCGAGTTGTCCGCCTTGAAGTTGCACACGTAGACGTCGATCGTGACGGCGCCGAGTTCGGGCCAGGTGTGCACCGCCAGGTGCGATTCGGCGAGCAGCACCACGCCGGTGATCCCGGTCGGTGCGTGCGCGGCTGCGCCAGGCGCTGGCGCGAAGTGATGGAACAACTCGCCCACGGGTTGCAGGCCGGCTTTCCGCGCCGCCCGCAGGCACAGCTCGCGCAGACGCGCCGGTTCGGTCATCGCCGCCTGCGTGGGCGAACAGCCACGCAGATCGGCGGTGAGGTGCAGTCCTTGCATCGTGCCGATTATCGAGCGACCGTAAAATGCACAGCCTCGCCTTCGCCACCACAAGGAAACGCCGGGCCGCCCCAAGTTTCCTTGGCCCCCTCGGGGGGGCGGACGACGTCATTCGTCGGCCTGGGAGCGATGATCAGTCACCGTTCACAACGGGAACCGCATGCCTGCTGCCACTGCATCCAACCTCTTGATGGCCAATGCCATCCGCGCGCTGGCGATGGACGCCGTGCAGCAGGCCAATTCGGGCCACCCCGGCGCGCCGATGGGCATGGCAGAGATGGCAGTGGCGTTGTGGGGCCGGCACCTCAGGCACAACCCGGCGAACCCGCATTGGCCCGACCGCGACCGCTTTGTACTCAGCAACGGCCACGCGTCGATGCTGCTCTACGCGCTGCTGCACCTCAGCGGTTACGACCTGCCGATGAGCGAGCTGCGCAATTTTCGCCAGCTGCACAGCCGCACGCCGGGGCACCCGGAAGTCGACGTCACGCCGGGCGTGGAAACCACCACCGGGCCGCTCGGCCAGGGCATCAGCAACGCGGTGGGCATGGCGCTGGCCGAAAAACTGCTGGCGGCCGAATTCAACCGCGACTGGCACCGCATCGTCGACCACCACACCTACGTGTTCCTCGGGGATGGCTGCCTGATGGAAGGTATCAGCCACGAAGCCTGCGCGCTCGCCGGGGCGTGGCGCCTGAACAAGCTGATCGCGCTGTACGACGACAACGGCATTTCGATCGACGGCAAGGTGGCACCCTGGTTCATCGACGACACGCCGAAACGTTTTGCCGCCTATGGCTGGAACGTGATTCCGAATGTCGATGGGCAAAGTGTCGAAGCGGTCGACGCCGCGCTGAACAACGCTCGCCATGCCGACCGGCCCACGCTGATCGTGTGCAAGACGGTGATCGGCAAGGGCTCGCCGAACCGTGCCGGCACCGCGAAGGCCCACGGCGAGGCGCTCGGGCCGGACGAAGTGAAGCTCACGCGCGAGGCGCTGGGCTGGGCCAGCGAACCCTTCGTGATTCCGGAAGACGCCTACACCCTGTGGGACGCCCGGCCGCGCGGCGAAAGCGCCGAAGAAGCGTGGCGCGGTCGCTTCGACGCCTACCAGAAGGCCTACCCGGCGCTTGCCGCAGAATTCACGCGGCGCATGCGGGGCGACCTGCCGGAAGACTTCGCGAAGCGCGCTTTCGACGCCGCGCTGGCCGTGCACGCCAAGGGCGAAACGGTGGCCAGCCGCAAGGCGAGCCAGCAGGCGCTGGAGCTGTTCACGTTGGCACTGCCCGAATTGCTGGGCGGCAGCGCCGATCTGACCGGCTCCAACCTCACCAACACCTCATCGACCGCGCCAATGCGCATGCAGGCCGACGGTACGCTGCTGCTGGTCGACGGCAAGGGCGGGCGCCATATCAACTATGGCGTGCGCGAGTTCGGCACGGACCCAGTCGCGTGAGGTCCGGGTGGTGCACGGTGTGCGAACCGATTTCGATGCCGCAGTTGACCAGTTCGGAGAGTTGCTCCCATCCGAGCAGGTCACGATCAATATATCGGTTAGCATTTCTGGCTTGCGCGGCATTCAACCCAACAAGACCGGAGATGATGAATGTGGTCCCACGGAATCCAAACGATTGCATAATGGGCAGCGCCTGGTCCAGGACACTGACGTAACCGTCGTCGAAGGTCAGCACCACAGCGTTGATTGGAAAACACCCGGTTCGCTCCCGGTGCCGGAACGCATCCTGCAGGCTGACGCCACTGAGCCCGCGCGACGCCAACGTCTCCATTTGCCGGCGGAACAGGTCAGGCGCAACAGAAATCACCGACCGCCGCGCGTCGACCGCGTGGTAGGTAAGGACGAGCAAACTGTCACTCGTCTTCATGCTGCCGCTGCTCGATCGCCCGTTCCCATTCCACCCTGACTTCTTCAATGTCCACTTCCAGTTGGTCCTTGAATCGCAGACCAAGGTTAGTCACCACTACCGGAGTATTGATGGCCA
>JANNKS010000451.1:0-2541 GCA_031396425.1 Rhizobacter sp.
CGGCGGCCGGCCAGGATGTCGCGGCTCTCGGCCCAGGACGCCAGGCCTGGCCCGAGCAGGCCGATGCCGCGCAGCGTGAATGTCAGTGGCGTCATCGGCACGCCCCGAAGACCAGGCTGGCATTCGAGCCACCAAAACCGAATGAATTGCTCAGCACCGTGCGAAGCGCGGCCGCCTGGTTGCGGCGCAGGTAGTTCGTCTTGAGCGCCGGGTCGGGTGTGAGGCTGTTCAGGCCGGCGGGCATCAAGCCATGGCGCAAGGCCAGCAGGCTGATCGCCGCTTCAACGGCACCTGCGGCACCCAGCGTGTGACCGGTCGCCCCCTTGGTCGAACTGCACGGAGTCGCGCTCCCGAACACGGCCTTCACCGCGCAGTCTTCGGCGCTGTCGTTGTTCGGCGTCGCGGTGCCGTGCAGGTTGATGTAGTCGATCGCCGCCGGTTCGAGGCCGGCGTCGGCCAGCGCAGCGCGCATCGCCTCGACGGCGCCCAGGCCTTGGGGGTGCGGTGAACTCATGTGGTGGCCGTCGCTGCTCTCGCCGGTGCCGAGCAGCCAGCCCAGCGGCTGCGCGCAGTCGCGTTCGAGCAAGGCAAACGCCGCGCCTTCGCCGAGCGACAGGCCGTGGCGCCGGGCGTCCCAGGGTCGGCAGATGTCGGGTGACAGCAGCTCGAGCGAATTGAACCCGTACAGCGTGGTCAGGCACAGGCTGTCGACCCCGCCCACCAGCGCGGCGTCGACCAGACCCGTGCTGAGCAGCCGGGCAGCGCTGGCAAACACCTTCGCGCTTGATGAGCAGGCGGTCGACACCACCCAGGTCGGCCCGCGCACAGCCAGCGCTTGCGCCACGAACGCAGCGAGCGAAAAAGTATTCTGGGTCTGGGCATAGTGAAAATCGGCCGGCAGGCTGCCGTCGGCAGCGCGGCGCCGATACGCCAGCTCGGTCTGCAGCTGCCCCGAGGTGCTGGTGCCCAGGATCAGCGCGATGCGCGTCGCGCCCCAACGGCGCCGCGCACTGTCCACCGCGTCGAGCAGGCCGTCCTGCTGCAAGCCCAGCCAGGCGAGCCGGTTGTTGCGGCAGTCGTACGCGTCCAGACCCGCGGGCAGGCGAACCTCGTCGACGCCTTCGACCACGCCGATCCAACCCGGCAACTCGGCGTCGAGGAAGTGCGCCCGCTTCAACCCGGAGCGTTGCTGGCGCATCGCATCGAGCGTGGCGGCCGTGCCCGCACCCAGCGCGGTGGTCGCAGTGAAGCGGGAAATCGCGATCGGTGTCATGCGCGAATGACGTTGGAGGGTGCCAACTGGGCGACCAGCAGCACGTTCGCGAACGGCGTGCCCTGGCTCATCGGCTCGCTGCGCACCTCGAAGCCCAGTCCCTGCAGACGCGTTACCCACTGCGCCAGCGGCCGCCCGTACTGCGGCGCCACACGATGCCCGCGCACGAAGGTCACGAGCCTGTCCACCATCTGGCTCGCCCAGAAACCGCGCCGTGCCGCCGCGTCGCCGACGCGCAGCAGCAGGCGGCCACCCTCGTGCAGAGCCTCGCGCACGCGCGCCAGCACGTCGTCCTGCTCGGCGGGCGTGACGTAGTGCAGCACGTCCAGAATCACCACGGCATCGACGGCCGGAAACGAGGTGCTGCGCATGTCGCCGCAGACGAACTGGGCCGCATTGCCCAGCGCCGCGCGGGCGCGCTGAACGTCGCGCGGCATCATCTCGATGCCAGTCACCTGCACGCCCAGCGGCGCGGGCGGCCAGCCGTCGGGCCATTGACCGGCCTCCGCCAGGCGCGAGCTGCAGGTCAACACGCTGGCCAGCAGGCCCTGGCCGCAGCCGATGTCGAGCACACGCGAGTGCGGCGTTATCAGACCCTGCCCGAGCAGGTGGCGAAACACCGGGTCGAGTGTGAGCTTGCCGCGCGCGAAATGCCAGGCGAAGCGGCCGGCACTGCGATACGGCGCGCTGGCCACATCGACCACCCGGCGCCACGCGCGTCGATCGCCCGGGCGGTTCATGCCGGCGCTTCCGCATCAAACGCTTGCACCAGGGTCACGCTGCGCAGGCGCTGGCTGGCCAGCCGTTCGCGCAGGCACGCCATGACGTCGAGGACGACCGGCACACCTTGCATCGTTCGAGCGCTGTTGCCGTCGTGCAAAACCAGGATGTCACCCGGCGCCAGGCGTCGGCCCAGCCGCTCGACCACACGCTGCGGGCGGTGCTGTACGGTGTCGAAGCCGCGCCGCGTCCAGCTCACCAGGCGCAGGCCGAGCTGTTCGAGCACCGGGCCGAGAAGGGGGTTGCGCAGACCGGCCGGGGCACGGAAGAACTGCGGGACTTGGCCGGTGATGTCGGCCAGCGCACTTTGTGCCGTGCCGATCTCGCGCCGGAAGCCTTTCAGTCCCGACAGGGCGAACCCCAGGCCGTGCCGGTCGCTGTGGTTCTGCACGCTGTGGCCGCGGCGCACGATCTCGCGGCAAAGCTGCGGCTGGCGGGCGGCCCGGGAGGCGATCGCGAAGAAGGTCGCGCGCACGGCATGGGTGTCG
>JANNKS010000468.1:0-12109 GCA_031396425.1 Rhizobacter sp.
CCACCTGGCAAGACCGGCGAAATCGTCTGGACCTTCAACCGCGCCGGCGACTTCGACTTCGCCTGCCTCATTGCCGGCCACTACCAGGCCGGCATGGTCGGCAAGGTCAAGGTCGCGGCCGCAAGCATTCCAACCCAACGATGAAAGACCTCAACACCATGAACACGCCCCTCAAGACACTGATCACCGCCCTCTCGATCGTCTTGCTCGCCCCGCTGGGCGCCGTGGCAGACGATGCCCACCACAAACCGGCCGCCGCAGCAGGAACTGCCGACATGACCGACGGCGAAGTGCGCAAGGTCGACCTGGACGCCGGCAAGGTCACCCTCAAGCATGCCGAAATCAAGAGCCTCGACATGCCGGCCATGACGATGGTCTTTGTGGTCAAGAACAGAAGCGCGCTCGAACGCCTGAAAGCCGGCGACAAGGTGAAATTCAAAGCCATCAACGACGCCGGCAAGTACACGGTGACCGAGATCGAGCCGGCGAAGTGAGCCCAGGTTCGACGCCACGGGCATTTACTGGTGACGGGCGCCGACCGATCACGGCTTCTCCGACCCAACTCTGAACCCGAAAGGAAATCCCATGCATCATCCAACAACCATCACCACCCTGACGGCCATCCTGAGCGTCCTGTTGCTCACGGCGTGCGCTGGCGGCGATCATCATCATTCAGGTGGACACGACGAATCCGCCATCGGCGAACCCGGCAAGGCTGCCGGCGTGAACCGCACGGTTCGGGTCGACATGAGCGACGCGATGCGCTTCAGCCCCGCGAATATCGATGCGAAGCAGGGCGAAACGATCCGCTTCGTGGTCATCAATTCCGGCAAGGTCAAGCACGAACTTGTGCTGGGTACCGAGAAGGAACTCAAGGAGCACTATGAAGTGATGAAAAAGCACCCGAACATGGAGCACGACGATCCGAACATGGTGACGGTCGAGCCCGGCAAGACGGGCGAGGTGATCTGGCGCTTTACCAAGTCCGGCAAGGTGGACTTTGCCTGCCTGCAACCCGGCCACTTCGACGCCGGCATGAAAGGCCTGGTGAATGTGGCGGCGGCAACGGCGGCTGCCAAGGACGATGGCCATGCTGGCCACAAGAAATGAGCCGCAGCGTCAGCGTCCATGAGTGACGCCGACGTCCTGGTGCGCAAGCCGGGTGCAGACCCGAGCGCGCACAAGAACTGATGGAGGAGGGGATGGTCATTTCTATTCTGGCGAACCTGCGGCCGCGGCCCGACACGGCACGGGCGCTGCAGAACTACGGCCGGTTGGCCGCGCGATACGACGGAACGTGCAAGCGCATCGAAGCGCTGCGGCGCAGGGCGATCGATGAGCTCAGGCTGCGTCCGGGCGAGACCGTGTTCGACATCGCCTGCGGCACAGGCCCGACCTTGGTTCCGCTCGCGCACCATGTGGCGCCGAGCGGTCGCGTCGTTGGCGTTGAGCTGAGCCCTGAAATGGCTGCGCTGGCGCGCCAACGCGTCGGCGCAGCGGGCCTCGGCGCATCGGTCGACGTGATTGAAGGCGCGGCCGAAGCGCTGCGCTTTTGGCCGCCGGCCGACGCGATGCTGTTCTGCTATACGCATGACGTGCTTCAGTCGCCGGCGGCAATTGAGCGATTGATCGAGTCTGCTCGGCCAGGCGCCCGCATCGCCCTGCTGGGCATGAAGTCGCTGCCTTGGCTGTGGGGGTGGCCGGTCAATGCATTCAACTTCTACCGTGCCCGGCGTTACCTGACGACCTACACGAATCTTGACCGCCCCTGGCGGCTGCTCGAAAAGCGTGGCGCCGCGCTGCGTGTCGTGCATTCAGCGCTGTGGGGCAGTGCCTATGTCGCAGTGGGTACCTTGCCGGGGACCCAACCGCAGCGCCGGCCCGAAACCGCCATGGCCCGTCCTCCACCCACTTTGACTTCCGTTGCAAGACCCGTGGTGCCCGCTCGTTGATCTGAAGCAAAGCTGATCGTCGCGGCCCGCTTTATTAGCTCTTTCAACCACTCACCACCCCTCACTATCCATGACCATCGCGTTTATCGCCGCCACATTCGATTGGAACCATCGCGCGGGGAACGATGGGCAATCGATCGGCGGCTTGGCTGCTCGTTGGCCGGGCCACCTACAACTCAAACCAGACGGGTCAGAGTGATGTAAACGAGCTTTCTCCAGGCCCGCGTCAGCGTATTCGGTGGTTGAAGTGAAGGCATCGCGTGATTAAGCGCGGCCACACCAGCAAGCGACATCACAAAGCGCCACTTCACCCCGTCTTCGTGCGTCTGCTTCGAGTGGCGCGCAAAGCCATTTCTCTCGTAGAAGCGGTGCGCATGGACATTGTCTTCAAACGCATCGAGGGCAATCGAATCGAATCCGCAGGTCTTGGCGTGCCTGAGGAAAAACGCGAGCAACGCATCGGCCTCGCCGTTGCGTCGGTGGTCCGGAATCACGCCGAAGTGATTGAGCCACGCCACGCCGGATTCGGCGTGCGGGTAGAACTGGTAGTAACCGACGATTTCTCGCCAACGGCACGCGACGACCGTTGCAGCGTGATGCCGGCGCAACAGAAACGAAATCTGTGCGTCATCCATGTGGTCGAAAATCGTCCGCACGGCCTTGCGCAATCGAGGCCAATCCGTCATGCGCGCGCTTCGGATCTCCAGTGCGGTGAGTGATGGGTCCATGTCAGAGTGGGTTACCTGTTGGGAAACGCTGGACGCTTCGGCATCCTGGGCGCAACGCAATCCGGGCCCGTCACCTGACCCGGTCGAAACAAAAGCCGCGATAGTGGTCGAGACTCAGGTCCGGGCGCAGCGGCAGCAGCAGCTGCTTTCCCTGGTTCGACCATTGATCGATCAACTTGTAGCCGAGTTGGCCCAGCGAGCGAACCAGCCTTCCCTGGTTCTGAACACGGTAGGGGCAGAAGGCCGTGCCGATGCTGTTGACGGTGAAGTACTCCTGCACATGCATCGGCGTGGTATTGATGACGATGCGGCGCGGCGGTTGTTTCCAGTCGGCGAGGTATTCGGCCAGCGTGCGCGGCAGGTACTGCAGCGACCCGGAGGCAAACAGCAGATCGCTGCCATCGCCCTGGGCGAACTCGTCGGTGAATTTCAGGGTCTCCGACACCCCCCGTTCGATCGCCAGGTCGCGTCCTCGTTGCGCGACCGCGGGAACGTCTTCGACGGTCCAACGCACGTCGTTCGGGATGGCGAGCGGCTTGGCGAAAGCGTAGTACTTGATCCCGATGCTGCCGCCGACATCGAAGACGCTGCGAAAACCCTCCCGGAAGGATCGGGCAAGCCAGAACATACCCGGGTAGTCATGGTCGACCACGCGCATCATGTCGAGATACAGGTCTGCCGAAGCCACGTTGTCATAACCCACCGTTCCGTAGGCGGTTGCGGCGGCTGCCGCGGCTTCGAACGAATCGAAGACCTCGTGGAACAAGTTCTGTTCACGGTTGGCAACGAAAGCCTTGCGGTAAGAGCGCTCAACCAAGCGGCGCAGCCCCGGAAGGCGCGCACAACGGTCAACGTTGATGTGAAGTTTTTGAAGTAGATGCATGTTTTCTCCGTGATGTCATGGGGACGGGAGGTCAGTGAAGGTGAGAACCAGCGCACAGCGGCGGCTGATTCGTCGCGCGTAACGACCGCGCACTCACTCGGCAGCCCTCAACATGAAACTGGCGTCGTCGCGCACCAGGTGCCAGCCGGTCCACGCCAGGAAGGCAGCCGCAGTGGCAGCGCCGGCACAGCAGACCAGCGGCACACCCAGGGGCGCCATGGCAAGTGCTGCCATCGCGACCACCAGCACCAGGTCCTCCGTGCGTGCGTCCGACAGGGCAGATGGCGCATCGCCGGATGGCAAACCTGGCAGTGCACGGAAGGCGGCGAACAACACCAGCAGAACGGCCGCCGCTGTGATCTGACTGTTGTTGGCGGGCTGCCACCATTCGAGCCATGCACCCACCAACATCATCAGGAGTGCCGCGGCTGCCAACAGCGCGCCCAGGCCCGCATTGATGCAGCGCAGGGCCGCCACCAGCGGACCCTGCGGGCTGTCCTGATCCATCCGGCGTCGGAAGCCGCCGATAGCGAACAAGCCTGCGCACGCCAGCAGCACACAATCGCGCAGAAAGCCGCCGCTTGCCAGCGCCAGCAGTGCCGGCATCCAGGTCAGTTGTGCCGTGTAGTGCCTCATGGTTTGGCGCGCTTGTTTTGTTCGCGCAGGCTTGCCCGGGGCATGACCGACGCGTTCACTGGCTGGCCTCGGCTGTGAGGGTGGGAACGGGATGCACTCGAGGCTCCTTTGCATGGGGGGTTCGCGTTGAGGCACGCCGCAACGGCGCGTGTTGGCGCAGCGTTGGCGCCGGGTCGCAAGCGGCCAGGGTTGGACAAGCGGCTTGCTCGCAGCGGACCCGACCCGGGTCGGGTTAGGGCTGCTGGCGTGCGTGCCCGCGTGTCAGCCGAGGTCGGTCAAGCCGGTGCCGGTCAGCACAGGGCCGACCGACACTCGCTCAGTCACGCGAGGGCGTCAGGCGATGAAGAGTCGAGGGGGGCGTTCGAGCCCGCCGATCGCAGGGCGACCGGTATCACGCGCCAAGCCAGGCGCGGGCATCACGCCGCGCAGTGGCTGCGCGGGGGGCATGGCCTGCGGCGGAACGGTCACTGCCCCGTGGCACAGGTCGCACAGGCTACAGGCGTGGCCCGTCGAGCCCGACTCGTCGCCTGCAACATCATGGCATGGGGCCTTGCCCTGGGCTGCGTCGACCAAGACTGGCGTCTCGGTGCCCGTGACTTGGGCTGTGCCGCCAGGCATTTCCATCGTCGCGACCGCCATGCCCCGCAGTGGCAGCAAGGCCAGCATCAGCCAGATGATCCAGAGGCGGCGGGGCATCAACAATTCCGGTGCAGACAGAAGTCGCTCGCATTATGACGCGAGGCCTGCTCTGATGCCGAACCAAGCCCCGCAGATCCAGGTGCCATGCCCACAAAAGTATCAGCCAGTGAAATCATCGCCAAAAGCGACGGTCCGCACGGCATGTCAGCGCCCTCGCTCACAGAAGGTCGCGACATGAAAGACGAGCCCTGCGACCCAGACCAAGGCTGGGGCCAACAGCAGCCATCTGAAATCGGACTGCAGCGCAAAGTTGGTTGCGCTCATCAGCACCACAGTGAGTGCGCCCGAAATAGCGAGGGCCCAGGACGTACCCTTCAATCGCGCCGGCATCGCGACGGTGGCAACGAACAAGGTGAGTACACCAGCGCCTGCCATGAATCCGCCCATGACTGTGAACAAGTTTTTCAGCCAGCTCTCGAGACCCGGCACAGCAGCCCGAATCTGTTCGAGGGATGTGCCCATGAAGCGCGGGTCCTCCGGCAACAGTGGCGGCCGCAGAACGATGAAATACAGACCCAGACCCACAAGCCAGGCTCCGCACGCGATGAGCATCCAGGTCGAGACATGGCAGTTCTTGGCGGGCACGTTCATGGTTGCTTTTTCTCCATGAGTGCCCCAGGCTCACCCCTTTCGCGCTGCCGGGCGCTGGCCCAACTCGACCGCGATCGTTGCTGACTGACCGCCGCGCAGTACTTTGAACTGAGTTCGAGTGCCCGGGCTCAACGCGGCGGTTTCGGCAACCAGCGCGGCAGTATCTTCGATGGCCTTCCCGTTAATCGCGATGACGGTGTCGCCAGCGCGCAGCCCTGCTTTGTCGGCGGGTCCCCCGCGCAGCAAGCTCACCAACGCCGCGCCTGCGCCCGCCCCTGTCGTCTCGTTGACGACATCGCGTGCGCTGACGCCCAACCAGCCGCGCGCGACGCGCCCAGTGGAAATGATCTGCTCCATCACCTGCCGGGCCAGGCTCACGGGAATCGCGAAACCGATGCCCTGCGAGCCGCCGCTGCGCGAATAGATCGCCGTGTTGATGCCGATCAGATGACCGGAAGTGTCCACCAGCGCACCGCCAGAGTTGCCGGGGTTGATGGCGGCGTCGGTCTGTATGAAGTTTTCGAAGGTGTTGATGCCCAGCCGGTTGCGGCCGGTGGCACTGACGATGCCCTGCGTCACGGTCTGGCCGACGCCGAACGGGTCGCCGACCGCCAGCACGATGTCGCCGACCTGGACCGAAGAAGGGTCGGCAAAGACGATCGGCTGCAGGTCCTTGGTGGTCACCTTCAGCACTGCGAGGTCGGCCTCGGGATCGGTGCCGACCACACGCGCCTCGGCCACCTTGCCGTCGGGCAGCATCACGGCAATCGCGTCGGCACCGTCGATCACGTGGTTGTTGGTGAGGATGTAGCCTTGTACCGCGACGATCACGCCCGAGCCCAGGCTGGCCTGGCCCTGCGTCGGATCCTGCTCGGAGTCACCATACGGTCGCCACCGGCCCTCTGGCTGCTGGGGCGGCGTCTTGCGGGTGTACACGTTGACCACCGACGCCGAGGCCTTTCTGGCGGCGCCACGAAAGCCCGCTTCCAGCCCCGCCGCCACGGAAGAGGCGGAAGGGTTGGCCGGTTGCGCGGCCTCGCGCACGGTCACCACGTTGGCCACCTCGCTTGCATACGGTGCTGCAGCCGGCACCGGCCCGAAGGCTCGCCACGCGATCAGCACACCGGCCGAAATGGCGATGACCTGCGCGGTGAGCAGCCAGATTCGCCGGATTGCGCTGTTCATGTTGAGACCTTTCATGCAACGCGCTTGGCCTTGCGCTTGGGGCGGGTGGTCGGGGCGGCGGCAATCACCGACCACCAGCGTGGTCGGGCCAGCAGGAACACCATCATCAAAACCAGCGGCAGCGTCAGCCAGCCGAAGCCGAGGTGTGCGAGTGCGCCGAAGAGCCAACCGCCCGCGGCCGAGCCGAGCGTCTGGCCGAGGCCCGACGCCGCCGCCAGCCCGCCCATCACGACACCCAGCTTTTGCGGCGACGCACCGGCGGCCAGGTAGGCGATGACAGGCAGCACCAGGCCGGTGCCGGCAGACGTCAGACTGACGCCAAGGTACATCCAGGCGTCGGAGCGATACGCAGCCAGCACGGCCAAGCCGATGCTTGCGAGGAGCAGCCCCGCGCCCATCAGGATTCGTGCCGAAGTCTTTTCCAGCAGCGATGTGATGAAGAGCAGTGCGTTGACGCCCAGCATGACCAGGCTGCACTCGGCGAGCATGATCGCCGCCTGGCGAGAGCCCTGTCCGGAGGGCTGCTGCCCCTGCAACACGATGCCCAGCTCGAAGCCGGCGAGCACGAACATCACCGCCCCGGTCAGCCACAATAGCGCGGCAGGGTGACCTTGGGCGGAACTCACAGGCCTGTCTTGAGCTGCAGTGTCAGCGTCAATTGACGCGGGCAAGGTCCTCGCCAGTCCGAGCATCATCACCCCGCCGAGCAACGCGGACAGAACGAGCACGACCCGCGCTGACAGCGCAGGGGAAAGTGCAGAAGAACGCGCTCCGTCGGCAATCCACGGTCCGACCCAACCGGCGACCGCACTCAATGTCGGGCCGAACAGGAAGCCGAGCAGCGACATGGCGCCCAGCCACGCGAAACGCCGTGCGCGCTGTGGCTCGGGCGTGTGTTGTGCGACCAGCGCTGCGACAACGGGTACGACTGCCGCGACAAAAAAGCCCGTCGTACCGCGCAGCACATAGATTCCCCACAAGCCGGCCATGGCCGGGACCAGCAGGAGCAGCACGCTGGCGACATAACCGACCAGCCCGATCATCAGGATTCTGCCCCGCCCGACGCGATCCGAGACGACTCCCCACAAAGGCGCCCCGAGCAACACGCCGGCCGCATACACACCGCTGAGAAAGCCGACGTGACGACCGACTTCTGCGGCGCTGACACCGGGCATCAACGAAGCCAACCAACCTGGAAACACCGGCAAGAGCGCCCCGTAGCCGGCCGAGACGATGAAGATAGAGCCCGCCAGCCACGCCACTTGCACACGCCGCAGCCCGGCAGTTTCGGTCGCGTTCCCCGACGTCTCCCATCGGCCCGCTGCGTTCGCGTGTGTCATGTGCGCATGCCCGTCACACCCCATCGGCGGGTGAGGAAGTTGTAGATGGGCACGAACACGAGTCCGATATAGGCCCCGTAAAGAAAGCTCTCGACCAACCCAAGGCAGAAGCCCCAGAAGGTGAGCCACTTGAATGCCGGCAGAACCATCTCCAAAAATGGCGCCATGTGCAAGCTCGGCGGCACGATCAAGCCGTAGATCACGCACAGCACGAAGCTGATGGCGGAAAAAATTCCGAGCGACCAGCTCACGACCTTGATGTTCAGCATTTCTCGTTCTCCTTTGGGTTTTCAGTGCTGATGGCCGCCAGATCTCGCGTCACCGGCGCGGCCATGTGCTTCGTCGCCTCCTCTTTCATCCGCACTTCGTTGACTTTCACCTCCACCATGACTTCCATGGCCCCCGTGCCCACCGTGACCGAACATGTGCATCGCGACAAAGGCGATGAACGTCAGGATCCAGAACCAGTTCTCTGTAAACCACGCCATGACGTTTCTCCTTGGGGTTGTTCGATTGTTTCGACAGTCGGGCAGCCGGCGTCACCGCATGGACCGCGCCTCCTCAAGCTTGTCTGCCACTTGCACAGGGTCTGAGACTTGAGCTTTGACGTTCTCGCGCAGATCAATGCGAGTTGGATTGCTCGCCTCCAGAATCGCCTTGGACCTCGCCATCTCATCTGCCGAGCCATGGGCCACGACGCGAAATCCGTCTGTCTTGACCGCTTGCTCGTACTCGATCACGCTGTCCTTCGGAATGCCGATGCTGGCGAGTTTGCGAACGGCGTTCTCGGCATCCTGCTGGCGCGTGAAGACAGCGACCACAGCGTTTTGACAACCGGTTTGGTGTTCCATGTTTCGTTCCTTGATTGAAGAATGGGTTGGGTTGTGATGGGTTGTGAATAGGAGGTCGTCGCCCCGCTTTGGGTTGAGACCTGGTCATGAAGGCAGCGTTGCTTGCCTCACAGCACCACCGGCTTGTCCGGCAGTTCATTTGCGTTGTGGCCGTCGGCAGGAAAGTGCTTCACCAAGTGCTGAGTGACGGCCTGTACACCGGTCACCACACCAGCTTCATAGTTCGATTGCCTGAAGGCTGTTTCCATCTGGCGGCACACCTTGCTCCATTCCTGCGTATCCACCTTGGCGTGAATCCCGCGATCGGCGACGATCTCCACCGCCCGGTCTGCGAGCAACAGGTAGATCAACACGCCCGTGTTGTGTTGGGTGTCCCACACGCGCAGCTGCGAGAAAAGGTCGATCGCGCGGTTTCTGGCGGACTGCCCTTTGAACAGCGGCGCGCCGTCCAGTGCAGCTTCGACTGCGAATCGGATTTCTCCGACATGGTCGGTCTCGCTGGCTTTGATGGCCGCTTCGATCTTGCCCAGGATGCCGCGCGTAAAGGCCCGTTTGAGCTGCCCGTCAGTCACCAGCAAGTGCTTCACGATGCGCTTGAGCTTCATGGCTACCACCTCCCCGACGCACCGCCGCCACCGAATCCGCCGCCGCCGCCGCTGAAGCCGCCGCCGCCATGACCACCGCCACCCCGGCCACCGCCACCCCGGCCACCGCCACCGTAGTAACCGCCGAGTCCATGTCCAAGCATGCCGCCACCGAGCAACGTGACGAACAGCGCGACCACGCCGGCGACCAGTGCCATCGACAGGGCGCCGACGACGAACCACGCGATCACCGCGACAACACCGCCCGTGACCAAAGATCCAGGCACCTTGCCCAGCGTGGCGCGCAGCACACCGCCCACGGCAAGCGCCAGAATGAACAGCATGGGCGCGTACTGCCGTACATCGCCGATGCCTCTGCTGGACTGGGCGTTCGGCGCGGGCAGCGGCTCACCATCGACCACGCGCATGATTTGCTCGACCCCGGCCGTGATGCCGCCATAGAAATCCTGGCTCTTGAATCGCGGCAGAATGGTCTCGCTGATGATGCGTTTGCTTGTGAGATCGGAGAGCGCCCCTTCCAGGCCGTAGCCCACCTCGATGCGCATCGCCCGGTCGTTTTTGGCGACCACCAGGATCGCGCCGTCATCGACCCTCTTGCGCCCGAGCTTCCATTGCTCGGCGACGCGCAAGGCGTATTGCTCCACCTCTTCCGGGGCTGTCGAGGCAAGCATCAGTACCGCGAGCTGACTGCCTTTCCTGGCTTCGAACGCGGTCAGCGTTTCCTCGAGCGTTGCCTTCTGCTCCGCTGTCAGCGTGCCGGTCTGGTCGATCACGTGCCCCGTCAACGCCGGCACCGGCACCTGCGCCGGCACGAGAGCGGACCAGCACAAGGCGCAGGCCAGCAGCAACGCTTTGACCATCGCGCTCGCCGCACTCCCTGTGATCACTTTGTTGCCCCCGATCCAGCGCCTGCGGGCTTGGCGGGTGCGCTATCGAACACAACGCTCGGCGGCTTGGCGATTTCCTTTTCATTCTCGACCGTGAAGGTCGGCTTTTCCTTGTAGCCGAACACCATCGCGGTCAGATTGGAAGGGAACGACCGCACCGTCACGTTGTAGCCCTGCACCGACTGGATGTAGCGGTTGCGCGCCACCGTGATGCGGTTCTCGGTGCTTTCCAGTTGCGCCGACAGGTCGCGGAAGCCCTGGTTGGCCCGCAGGTTCGGATACTGTTCGGACACCACCATCAACCTCGACAACGCACCCGTCAACTCGCCCTGCGCCTGCTGGAATTTCTGGAACGCCGCCGGGTCGTTGATCAGTTCCGGCGTGGCCTGGATCGAGGTGGCCTTGGCGCGCGCTTCGATCACCTTCGTCAAGGTGTCCTGCTCGAACTTCGCCTCACACTTGACGGTGTTGACAAGATTGGGGATCAGGTCCGCACGGCGCTGGTACTGGTTGATCACCTCCGACCATCCGGCCTTGACCTGCTCGTCGGTGGTTTGAAACGTGTTGTAGCCGCAGCCGGTGAGGCTTAACGTCGAAACTACTGCCAAGGCTGTTGTCAGGACAGCGAAAGGTTTGCGCATGGTTTGTTCTCCAATAGATTTCAATTCGACCGTTGGGTTGCAGACCGTATCTCGGCCCGTATTGACGTGAGGTTCTCGCGACCCCGCAGTGCAAAGTGAAGGTAGACCACCACGCTCAAAAGCGCGGCAAAAAAGCACCACACCGAGATGAACCACGTCGAATAGAAGGCGTAGGCCGCAGCAAAAGACAGCAGCGCAAGAACGCCGAAGACAACCACCATGCGGTGCGAGGACAGCAGGGGACTGATGGCCGTCGACAGCAGGTACAGGGCCATCGTGACCGCTGCGAAGAAATGCGGTGAGACGTACTCGATGTGCTGGCCCGTCGGCTGCGAGACCACCGGAAACGCCACCAGCACGTACAGCAGGTACGCGCCCACGGCGGTGCCGGCCGCGACGAATCCGAACAGCGCTCGCCGGCGCCACCCGGCAGGCTCCATGAGCAGAACGGCCTCGGGCACGTAGATCGGCCACAGCACATGCGAGAAGAAGGAATAGACATGGGTCATCACCGAGTTCAGCAGCGGCGCCTCGTCGCTGAAGGTCAGCCAGATCACGCCTTCGATCAGCTGCTGGAGTGCGAACAGCAGCGGGATCGCCGCGAATGGAAGTTCGCGTCGCTGCTGCGCAGCCAGCGCCGACCTCAGCGTCAGCGTGCCGATCCCGAGCAGCAGTGCCCCCGCCGAGAAGCTGGCCGTGGCCGAGAAGCACATTCAGTTCGCCCCTTCCGAACAGTCGACGCGGCCGGCATGGAGGTCGCCCCGCGACAGCGGAACCGGCCACTCGCCCCGGTTGGGCTTGGACGCGAGGATCTGATAGATCCCCAAGGTTACGGCCTCGAAGTCCAGCGTGCAGGCAGCCATGCACAGCGGCCAGATGCGATAGGTCGGCTCGTCGACTTCGCGCAGTGCCGCCTCACGGTTGGCTTCCAGGCGCTGCACCCAGTGCCGCAGCGTCAGCGCGTAGTGCGGGCGCAGGCCTTCGACGTCGTGAATCTCGAATCCGGCGCGCTCCATTCCGAGCTGGATGTTGCTGACGCAGTCGAGTTCGCCGTCGGGGAAGACGTAGCGGTTGATGAACTCGGTGGTCAACGACTTGTTCCATCCTTCTT
>JANNKS010000482.1:0-2398 GCA_031396425.1 Rhizobacter sp.
ACTTGGTGCGGGTGCCCAAATGGCCTGCCAGCGCGGCCTCGAAGCCTTCGGACGTGCGCCATGCCCGCTTCTGGCTTTGCGAGGAGATGGCCGCCTCGATGGGCGGCTTGGGGTCGGGCGACGGCGCCCAGGGCGGGCGCCGGCGCGGCGGCAGGGGTTGCAGTGACGTTAGCGCAGCAGCGCCAGCACTTGGTTGGGCAACTGGTTGGCTTGCGCCACCATCGCGCTGCCGGCCTGTTGCAGGATCTGCGAACGCGACAGGTTGGCGGTTTCCTGCGCAAAGTCGGCGTCCACGATGCGGCCGCGGGCAGCCGCCTGGTTCTCGCCCGTGATCTGCAGGTTGTTGATCGCGAATCCGAGGCGGCTCATCGCGGCGCCGTAGGTCGCACGGTTGGTGTTGATCAAGTCCAGCGCGGTGTCCAGAGCCGTCACGGCTGTTTCGGAGTTCGCGGCGCTGGTCAGGTCGCCAGTCACGGTGGTCACCGCCGTGGTCGTCACCGTCAAGGTGTCGCCGACGTTGGCACCGACCTGGAAAACGTTTGCGCCGGCACCTGCACCAATGATGGCCACGCCGTTGTACTTGGTCTGGGCCGCGAGACGCGTGATTTCAGCAGAGAGCTGTTGGTATTCAGCATTGAGGTTGGCGCGGTCGCCGGTGCCGTTGGTGGCGTTGATCGACTGGATGGCCAGTTCGCGCATGCGCTGAAGGGCATCCGTGACGGTTGAAAGCGCTCCTTCAGCGGTCTGCGCCAGCGAGATGCCGTCGTTGGCGTTTCGCACTGCCACGTTGATGCCGCGAACCTGGGCATTCATGCGGTCGGCAATCGCCAGGCCGGCAGCGTCGTCCTTTGCCGAGTTGACGCGCAGGCCTGAGGACAGGCGTTCCATCGAAGTGGCCAGTGACGACTTCGACATGGAGAGGTTGCGTTGCGCGTTGAGCGAAACGACGTTGGTGTTGATGGTCATTGCCACGATCAGAACTCCTTGGTGTTGAAAGAAACATCCGGCCACTTGCCGGCGTGAACCGAGGCGAGCCAGGGTCTCCCCTGGTCAAGCCAAACCTACTGGTGCGCAACTCGTGTCGCGGCCACCGGCTCCGCCCGCATTTCCCTGCCGCTGGGTTCGACAACCCGAAGGTTGTTTCGCCCTTGGCCGGTTAACCGGACCACGTTTCTGGTTTCCCAGTCGCGTTGCTGTCTTTTTCGGTCGGCCTGCGATGCAACTTGAGGGGAATTTGCGCCGTTGTGAAAAAAGTAGCGAAAAACTTGAGAGGGTTGATCGATGGATGAAACGGCTGCAGGCCTGTCTTATCGGCGGATCGGGCCGAGGCTTGATAGGCGCCGCTCGCGATTGGAATTTCACGCACTTGATCTTGGTGCTGTGACGCAGTCGATCCTGGTTGACATGGTGTCGATCGGCATGGCGGCGCATCGGATCGGGTCGCCATCGCCATATTGATATCACCGGCGGGTTGAGTCGTTTCGTCCTCGAATCCCTGGCAGAGCCTGCTGTGAATCGACAAGTAACTCACGAACGCAGGTCGAGGTCCGGCGAGGTCGCTGCTCAAGTGTTACTTCGATTGGTCCGATATCCCGGATGAATGGGAAAAGGGAAGCCCGTGTGGTGGCGCCGTTGGGTCAAGCCGCCGGCTTCCCAATTGATCGACCCCTGATCGAACCGCTCCAGTTGCAATGCCTTGCTGAGAACCAGACCATCTGGATTGACGCCGTGGGCTGCGACGGGATCACTGAATAGAAAGAACAAGGAAACGCCATGGCCACCATCATTCCGAATCTGTCCACTGCCATCATCGCGGGGCTGTCCACTACCACCATTGCGGGGCTGACGACGGAAGACTGGGCCGCGTTCAACACGGCGCAGATCGCTGCGCTGACCACCACGCAGGTGGCCGTGATCGGTACCGCGGCAGTGCCCGCATTCAGTTCCGATCAGATCGCCGCCTTCGAGACGAACGATGTGCGCGCCATCAATTCGGCAGCGCTTCGGGCGTTGTCGAGTGACCAGCTTGCCGCGCTGACCTCGGTGCAGATCGGCGCCCTCACGACCGGCCAGGTCGCCGCGTTGACCACGACCCAGATCGCCGGCCTGAACACCGACGACCTGACCGCGCTGACGACCGCGCAGTACGCGACGATCTCGAGCAGCCAGGCCGCAGCCTTCACGACCGACCAGATCGCCGCATTGGAAAGCGCCGACCTGCGAGCCCTGAGCTCAGCAGCGATCCGCGGCTGGAGCACCGACCAACTCGGGGCCCTGACCTCCGACAACATGGCCGCGCTGACCACGAGCCAGGTCGCCGCATTGACCACAACCCAGGTCTCCAGCCTGGTCAGCGACGACCTGAATGCGTTGGGCACAGCCCAGTTCGCGGCAATGA
>JANNKS010000641.1:0-7158 GCA_031396425.1 Rhizobacter sp.
AGGAAATGGTGATCGGTGCCCGGCACCCGTGCCGTGATATGGGTGAAGACCAGGTCGGACCAGCCGTGATGTGCGATCAGCCGGTAGCACGCGGCCAGGTCGATGCGGGTTTGTGTCCGCCTTGGGTCGAGGGCGGGTTCTCGCTGATTCGATCACGTCGCCCCGAATCGGTCAGCCGGCCGTGGCAGTCGTGACGGCCGACGGTGGCGACCTCGCAATCCAGCGGCCGACGCACGCCTGCTGGCACCTCTGTGCGCGCGTCCACGGCGCGCGACGGGCCGGTGTCGGACAACCCTAAACATCAGCCGTCACTCACGGTCGGCCGCTTCGCGGCGAGCTGAAATTCTTTGCCACCCATCTCCAGGCGCCGCAGATTCGAGCGCATCCTTCTGTCCTCTTATTCCTGGTTCTTGATGTACTCGCGGATCATCGCTTGATTGCTTTGTCCCGATCTACGGTCGAGACAAGCTAACCGCTGGCCCAGAAACGCCGGCCCAGGAAGTTTTGCATTCGCTCCGCGCACACCCGCGCCAAATGAATCGCGCCCTTGATGAATCCCACCACCTGCGACAGCGCGTATCTCCGGCGGTATCGACAGCAACATGTGAACGTGTTCGGACATCAGATGCCCTTGTTCCACCCGGCATTCCCTCAATCTGAAAGGCCCCGGCTCTGCCATGGGACGGTTACCTCCGGAGCGTGGGCAGCCGATGCGCGCACCTACTGCGGCCGAGCCTGGTCCGGCTTGGCGTAGTCGCACACCCCTTCGGGGAAGATCTTCTTCAAGGTGGCGATGGCCTGCGCATCGGGGGACCACGGCGCGTAGGTGCCATCGGTCACGGCGGTCTCGACCGGTTTGAGCGCGCAGCGATACACGCCACCTTCGAATGGCGCGCCGGCGACGATGCGCGAGGTCGAGTAGATAGTGAACGCCCGCGTGCACGGCCCCGGTGACCTGGCGTCGATGATGCCGTCCCAGGCGTCGTTGCCGGCGTAGATCAGCTTGCCGTGCACGTCGAAGCAGCTGTCGACCGCGCGCGCCGGACGGCTGTCGGCAATGCTTCTGCCCGGGTCGGCGCGCAGCTTGGCCATCCACTCGTCCATCACCGTGATCGCTTCCAGGCTCTGGCTGGCCCGCGCAACGCCGGGCTGCGTGTCGGTGAACCAGATCACGACGTGATCGGCGTTGCCCATCTGCTCGAGCACGCGCTTGCGCACCACGAACGACTGCTGCGCGTTGTGCATGTCGAGCTCGCGCTCCAGGTACTGGCGGTGGTCGATCGTCGGCAGCGGCATGCGCCCGCTGAAGACCAGACCCGAGGTGTAGGCCGCGCGCATCGCGAGCAGGTCGCCCTGCGTGCGCGGCGCCGGCGTCTCCGGGTCCGGGCTCAGATTCATGTTGCGGCGGCTCCATGGGTCGAAGTTCCATGGCGTCGGCAGCCCGAGGAACGGGTAGCCCTCCTGCTCCATCTGGCTCGGATGTTTCCAGCCGCCCACCTTGAAATTCAGGTCGAGGAACTCGGCCGGCGTGATCCTGCCCTCACGCAGCGGGCGCAGGCCGTACTGCACGCCGACGTTGTCGACTGTGGCGCGTGCCGCACCCTGCGCGTCGATGCCATAGATGTTGCGCAGGTCGTCGAAGTGGGTCCAGCGGATCGCCGCGATGTCGGACTGCGGCACGTAATGTTCGGCGTAACGCGCGCGCCCGTAGCGCGGATTCAGCGTCAGCGGCGTCAGGCCGCGCCAGGATTTCGCGCACTCGGTGGAACCCGTCGCGGTGGCGTAGCCGAGCCACTTCTTCGCCGTGGCCAGCCCGTCATCGACCTTGCCGAGTGCTCCCTCCTCGGCATTCATGCCGACCAGCCAGCTGCGGTTCTTCGTCACGCGCCATTTCGGGTTGGCGCGGTCGGTCGCGTCCATGTAGTGCTCGAGCAGTTCGCAGTCCCAGACGTGGATTGTCTGCGTCACCATGTCGGGATACGACTGCACAGGCAGCGCGGCGTCGAGCACGCCGGGATGGTTCTGCGCGATGAGGTACTGCTGGACCGCGCCGCCCGAGCCCCCCAGTCCGTAGGTGTACAGCGGCGCGCCATAGCGTTCGACGAAACGCTCCTTGGTCATCAGCGCGGTCTCGCCGGCGAGTTGCATGTTGTAGTGCGTGCCGGTGTTGTTGCCGCTCGAATGCACGATCGCCGTGCCGCGGGCCAGCACGTCGGCATTCATCGAACCCCCGTGCAGCAAGCCCTGCGAGTGGCCGACCGCGACGCCGCCCTGGAACCAGTACTGGAGGCGTCGGTTCCACAGGCTCAGGTCGGGCTGGGCCGGGTCCTCGCTGCGCGGCGCCAGCATCGCGAAGCTGTAGATGAAGCGGTTGATCGTGCCGCGCTCCTGGCGCACCACGAAGTCGACCGTGCGGCCGAGGACCGTCAGCGTGCGCATGTCGGCCGGCCGCGCCGCGCCGGCGGGCAATTCCTTCCAGGTGTCGCCGGTCGTGCGGTACCAGTAGGTGACGAAAGGGTCGAGCGAGCAGTTGCGGCTGTAGCCGACGACTTCGCCGCGCGCGTCGCGCACCGCATGGCCCGGCGGCGACGCGGCGTCGACCCGAGGCTGCCGGTCGATCTGTTGGGTCGAGCAGACGAACGGCTCCTGTTGCGGGCCGGAAAACATCGGGCCGCTGATCGGATGGTTGGTCAATGTCAACGCATCCAGCAAGGTCGCGCCGTTGTTGTGCCGCAGCTCGAGCACGTTGTCGCCCAGGCGCATGCCGGCGACGACGCCTTGCATGCGGTCGCGCTCCGACTGAAGCGCCGGCTCGACGCGGTGGCCGTTGAGCCACAGCTCGAGCTGGCCGTGCAGCGCGGCCGGCGCCCGCACCTCGATGCGGGCGTCGCCGCCGGACACGAACTGCGGCGGGCTCGACAGGATCGCGAGCGATGCGCGCACCGGCAGCGGCGTCGGGCTCGGGCCCGGTGCGGGAGGTCTGGAATCCGCGCCGGCTGAATCGGGGTTCGCTGCGGCTTGGGTCGCCAGCAGCGCCACGGTGGCCGCGCCGGCAACCACGACCCTCAACCAGTTCGAGGGAACCCGGTGCTGGGCTTTGACGTCATCCCGCATGGGTGAATTATCGGCGCGCGGCGCGCAGATCGGTGGGCTCAACCCCCCCGTTCGAATGACGCTGTCCGGTTCGCTTGCGAATTAGCATGACGCATGTTCCGCCTCGGTCCGCAGCTCCTGTCGATCCCCATGTTGCTGGTCGCCACCGCATGCAGCAGTGGCTCGCCTTCGGGCGCCGCACGAACCGCCCTGCCCGCGGCGGCCGAGCCCGCCCGGTCCGGGCAGCTGATCGGCGCGACGCTGCTGAACCGCGTCGCCATCGCGGACATGAACAAAGCGATCCGTGACAGAGGCAGTCGCACGCCGATCGTGACGCCGCTCTATGACGTCATCAACTACCGGGTGTCCTACCTGACGACCGATGCCCGGGGCAAGGAGGTCGTCGCCTCCGGGCTGGTCAGCGTGCCGATGAAGCCCGCGGGCGCGAGAAGCCCGCTCCTCAGCTACCAGCACGCCACGATCTACAAGGACGCGCAGGCACCGAGCAACAACCCCAAGCCCGCCGAGCCGCCCGTGGTCGTCGCCTCGCTGGGCTACATCGTGATGGCGGCGGACTATGTCGGCTATGGCGTCTCGAAAGGAACGCCGCACCCCTACCTGCTGTCTGCACCGTCCGCGTCTGCCGTGGTCGACTTGCTGACCGCCGCTTCATCGTGGCGGCGCCAGAACGGCGTCGCCGACAACGGACAGTTGTTTCTGACCGGTTACTCCCAGGGCGGCTATGTCAGCGTCGCCGCGCATCGAGCAATGCAGGCTTCGGGCAGCCCGCACCTGGAAAGCCTGGCAGCGGTTGCGCCGGGGGCCGGCCCGTACGACGCCGGCGCCACGCTCGACGAACTGCTGCGCCGGGTTCGCGTCGAGCATCCGCTGCTCGGCGCCTTGATCGACCCGGGACTGCTGCGTCACATGGGCTCATCGCTGCGTCGCGCGGTGCGCCAGGCGTTGCTCAAGCAGCTCATGCCGGCCGACGCCGACGTCGTCTTCGACACCACGCTGATCGACAACTATCTGGCCGACGACGCCGCCGCGATCGAGCGCCACAGCAGCGTGCACAACTGGGCACCCGCCGTGCCGGCGCGGTTCTTTCATGGTCGCGACGACCGGACGGTGCCCTATGTCAGCGCGACGCGAACGTTGCAGACGATGCTGGCGCGCGGCGCGAGCGACATCAGCCTGACCGACTGTGTGGCGTTACCGTCCAGCCACAAGGGCTGCGTGCCGCAATTTCTGGCGTTCATGCTCGGCGAGTTCGCCACCCGTGCGCGGGATCTGTAGCTGAGGTTGAGTTCCTCCGGCAGGTGGCCGTGGCTCGAGTAACCGCCCGATGAGGATCGTTCGTTCAAAGGCCCCCATGCGTGACCTTGGGGTGGCCACCCCAGTCAGGCCCGTCAGTCGAGGCGCTGCGCCGCGAAAGCTCGATTGCACCGCGGTACGGTAAGCTCCAGACGAACGGTCCGACAGTTCATGTCCAGCGCCAGCTTGGGCTGGGATTGCGAATGCGTGTCGAGCGACGGCTATGGGGACAGCAAACTGAACGCGCGTAGGTAGCATTGGGTCGGGTCGCGCCATTCGACCCCCGTTGACCAGCCTTCAGAGAAGCCGTCATTCCCTGCGGGTCGGGGCCAATGGCGCCAACTCGCGCCTTTCTGTAGCGGAACTCAGTCGCGAATCGCGATTGCTTTGGCGCCCTGCCCCGAGGCCACGTCCTCGAGCGCCGTCGCCAGCGCTTCCTCGAAAACCTTCAGGTTGCCGCAGCGATGCGCCAGCACGAGCGCGAGGCGGGTGAGGAACAGCGTCTCATGGTCGGGGCCAGCGGCGTCGATGGCGAGCGCCAGGCCGTCGTAGGCGTGTTCCAGATCCTCGAAGCGCATTGTCGAGGGCTCGGGCGTCGTGGCAGCGCGGTTCATTCGATTCTCCCCAGCGCCCGGCGCAGGGCGGATTGAAGGTCGTCGGCGCGCAGGCTGCGCCAGCGCCCGGCGATGTGCTGGTCTGGGCGCAGCAGCACCACGCTGCCTTCGTTCGCGGCGAAGATGCCGGCGATGGCACGGTCGGGATCGGGCAGCGCATCGCCGCCGATCACGCAGAGTTCGAGCGTGGGGTCGAGCCGCCGCAGGCCGTCGAAAAGGCTGCGCTCCTGCGCGCTGAGCGGCCGATCGACAAAATACAGGACCGTGAAGCCGTCACCGGCCAGGTCGAGCAGGAAGCGGCCGTCAGCCAGCCTCGCGTTGGGTGACGCGCCGCCGGCCACCGGGCCACGCGGGGCCGGGGCCTCGTCGGCGTCCGGCACCGTGATCGGGCTTTGAGCGTAGGCGTAGGGCAGCATCTGCCGCGGGTTGGCGAAACCGCGCGTGAACTCGTGCTTCACGGCAAGCGACAGTGCCGCTTCACGCGCAAGGCGCCAACCGCGGGTGGGCGGCGTCATGAAGCGCGTGCTCTTCGTGGCGTTGGCGAAGACGTCGAGCGTGGCGCCGCGGCGCTCGGGGGTGTAGCTGTCGAGCAGGCCGGGGGCGGCGATGCCCTTGAGCACATAGGCCAGCTTCCACCCGGCGTTGTGCGCATCGGCCAGGCCGTTGTTCAGGCCGCGCACACCGAAGATGGGCACGATGTGCGCGCTGTCGCCGATGAACGTCACGCGGCCGTGGCGGTAGTCGTCGAGGCACAAGGTGTTGGCGGTGTAGATGCTCCACCACTCCAGCGCCCACGGGCCGGCATGGCCGATGTCGTCGAGAATGGACTGCACGCGCCGGCGGATGTTGTCTTCGCGCACGGCCTCTTCGGCGCTCTCGCTTTCATGCAGTTGGTAGTCGACGCGCCAGATGTCGTCGGGCTGCTTGTGCACGAGCACGGTGCCGCCGGGGTTGCCAGCGGGTTCGAAGAAAGCGCGGCGCTCGGTGGGGAAGTCGTGTTTCATCTGCACGTCGGCGATGACGTACCGGCCCTCGTAGTTTTCGCCCTTCAGCCGCAGGCCGAGCATCGAGCGGATGGCGCTGCGCGCGCCGTCGGCGGCCAGCACGTGGTCGGCGTCGAGGGCGTAGTCGCCCTTCGGGGATCTGATCTGCAGCGCCACGCCGTCCTCACACGGCTGGACTTCGGCGACCTCGCTTTGCCAGCGCATGTCGATGAGCGGCTGGCGCGCGACGGCGTCGTGGAGGAACTGCTCGATGTACTGCTGCTGCAGGTTGTACATCGGCAGGTACTTTTCGCTGGCAGAGTGCGGCATCTCCAGGCGATAGATCTGCGTGCCGCGGTAGTAGCTGCGGCCATGCGTCCAGCCAAGCGCCTTGTCGACGAAGGGCTTCACTGCGCCGGCGTGCTCGAGAATGTGCATGCTCGAGCGCGAGATGCAAATCGCCCGGCTGCCGTCGTTGAACGTGTCCTTGCTCTCGAGCAGCACGCTGGGCACGCCGTGGCGCGCAAGGATCAACGCCGACGTCATGCCGATGGGGCCGGCGCCGACAATCACGACGCGATGATTCGCACCCGGCCCGTGCAGTTCCGGGACGTCCTTGGCAGCGAAACTCGGGTAGCGGAAGTACAGCGAATCGAGTGGGCCTCGGCCGGAGGGTCTCATAGGGGTTCCAGTTCCTTCGGACAGCAGAAGCAACGCTGCCGCAGCATTGTCGTGTCACTCACCAAAGGTCAGCCAGCGGGCATGACTTATCTAACGATCTGGTGCCGGCTGTTCTACTCTGGCATCGTCGAGCTAGCGTCAGAAAAGCAGATGGCAACAGAGTCCGCTTCTCAGGCAAGCGCGCCGTTGACACTTGGCGCAAGCGAATGCGCCACTTGAAGGGTCTAGGCTTCATCGACTACCAGGCTGGCGGCGATCACGACTTCCAATGGGTGCATTTTTTTCACTCCCCACCATGTGATGCGCAATCTGGGGAAGAAGGTGCAAAGCAAACTGCTGGCAGCGTGGCTGTCACGCGCTGTCGAAGTCGGAGCGAAGGACCTAGATAGTCCCGCCGCTACGCCGACAGCGGCTTCGTCGGCCAAGAAGGCAACTCCCAAGACAGCTCCACCAGTGGCGCGCCGCCCTCGGCG
>JANNKS010000646.1:0-32173 GCA_031396425.1 Rhizobacter sp.
GATGCGCGTATTCCAGATTGAAGGCGATTGGGGCATGGACCACCTCAAGCTCTCCACGCGGCCCGAGCCCAAGGCCGGCCCGGGGCAGGTGCTCGTGAAGATGACCGCGTCTTCGCTTAACTACCGTGACCTGGTCGTGCCCAATCGGGGTTATGGCAACCACACCGGTACGTTGCCGCTGATTCCGGTGTCCGACGGCGTTGGCGTGGTCACTGCCATCGGGCCCGGCGTGACGCGCGTGGCCGTGGGTGACCGTGTGTGCCCCACCTTCTTCCAGAACTGGATCAGCGGCGAGCCCGACCTGGAACGCCTGACGCGGTCGCTGGGCGGCCCCATCGACGGCACGATGACCGACACCATGTGCCTGCCGGAAGAGGGCGTGACCAAGGTGCCCGCGCACCTGAGCGATGTCGAGGCCGCCACCCTGCCTTGTGCCGCGCTGACCGCCTGGAGCGCGTTGGTCACCTGCGGCAACATCCGCCCGGGCGACCGTGTGCTGGTGCAAGGCTGCGGCGGTGTGGCGCTGTTCGCGCTGGCCTTTGCCAAGCTGCTGGGCGCCCACGTGACCGTCATCTCGTCGAGCGAAGAACGCCTGGAGCGCGCGAAGCAACTCGGCGCCGACGCCGGTGTCAATTACCGCAGCACCCCCGAATGGGCCAGGGCCACGCGCGACATCACCGCCGGCCGCGGCTACGACCTGATCCTGGAACTGGGAGGCGAGAAGACCTTGCCGCAATCGCTGCGCTGCATCCGGCCGGGCGGCACGGTGGCGATGATCGGCATCCTGTCGGGCAGCGCGATGGCCACTTCGCTGGGCTTGATCATCACGCGGCAGGTGCGCCTGCAGGGCGTGACCGTGGGGCACCGCGACGGCTTCGAGGCGATGCTGCGCGCGATCGATCAGCATCGGCTGAAACCCGTCGTGGACCGGGTGTTTCCTTTCGAGGAGCTCAAGGAAGCCATGGCGTATCTGCAGACTGGCGCGCAGTTCGGCAAGGTGTGTCTGGCGCACTGACGCGCAGACGGGTTCGCGTCACGAGGCTTGCTGCACATTGTCGATGCGCCGGCGCCGCAGGCCCGCGCTGCGCTCACGCAGGGTCGAATTCAGCCACGCCCGCAATCGACCGCCAGCAGCAGATGCGTCAGGTCGTGGTAGCGGTGAGCGTCGAGCCCGGTGAGGTCGTTGATGCGCTGGACGCGCGCGTAGATCGTGTTGGGATGCACCCGCAAGTCCCGCGCTGCACCTTGCACGTTCATGTTGGCATCGGCGAGCGCATGCAGTGTCTTCACCAGATGGCCCTTCGAGTTGCTGTCGGCATCGCAAAGGCGCGTAAACCATGCCGGAAGCGCAGATTGCACATCATCGGCACCGCGGTGAATCAGCAGGCGCCGGATCGAAATCTCGTAAAACGGCACCAGCCGCTCGGTGACACTCGCGAAGTCCAGTGCCACCGTCGCCTCATGCACGCCGCGGGGTATCAGTGACGTCGAGGCTTGATCGCCGGACAGGCCGATCAGCACGGCCGGGCCGAGGGCCAGCAAGGGGCCTTTGACCCGTTCGGCCAGGCTTGCCTGGGGCGCAGTCCAGCCTGACGAGCGACGCAGGTCGGAGAACACCGCCGTGACGAGATTGCTTCTGACGCCCACGAGCACACGCACCGACTGCGCGGCCACGGCCTCGACCATGGCGTCGGCGATGCGTTGCGCGCGCGCCGGGTTTTCCATTTCGAGCGGATCGGTCGACTGCGCCAGCGCGACGCAAAAACTCAATCGTTGCTCCAGGTAGCCGGCCCGCTTGAGCAAACGCGCAACGCGGACATCCGACGGGTCATATCCGCCGACCAGGATGCTCAGCAATTCGGCGCGACGGTCACCTTCGGCTTCGGCAAAGATCCCGGTATGGGCGACGTATTCGCTGGCAAGCGCGATGCTGATCGCGCTGACGTAGGCAGCCACCAGCTCGGCGACTGCGGCCTGAGTCTGAGCGTCGCCGGGTGTGCCCGACTCTCGTGGCTTCCTGACCCCACGGTGCACCCAGGTCGACAGAATTGGTTGCATGCAGCGGTACGCCAGCAGCGACGCTTCGATGGGAATACCGCGGCCGGCGAGGTGGCGGGCGTATTCGCGAACGAAGGCGAAGTCGCCCACCGCGCCCCCGCCGAGCAGCCGAATCAGCTCTGCAACGTGATTGCCGACATGTCGGTCAAGTTCGCGCTGATGCTGCGCGTCGCCGGAGTCGCCGAATTCCGGAACCGCAGCTGCGACGCCCTCACGCAGACGTCTGGCCGTGTCGTCGCGCGGCTTGAGCAACGCTGCCTTCGCCCGCGCCGTCACGCCCCGTCCAGACAAGGCTGCAAGCGCCTGTGTCAGTCCTGCAGCGCCGCCGGCCGAGTTCATTGCGTTGTGCACTTCCTACAAGCTGGTGCCGAAATTATGATGAAACTTGCCATTGCGAGGCGGGTGGCGTGTGAATACTCTCCAGTTCGGGCGTGAATCCACACGGCCTCAACTCTCAAGGATCGATCACCATGGCCAAGTATCTTTTCGTGTACCACGGGGGCAAGCCGCCCTCCAACCCGGCCGATGTCAAAGCGGTGATGGACGCCTGGGGCGCCTGGTTCGGCGCCATGGGCGCGGCCGTCATTGACGGCGGCAATCCGGTCGGCAAATCGAGCACGGTGCGCTCGGACGGCTCGCTGGTCGACGGCGGCGGGGCGAATCCGGCCAGCGGCTACAGCCTGATCGAGGCTTCAAGCCTTGAAGACGCACGCAAGAAGGCCAGTGGCTGCCCGCTGTTGAAGTCAGGTGGCACGATCGAGATCGCGCCGGTGATCGACATGTGATCGACCGCCGATCGCCCCCGTCGTTGAACTTCTAATCCTGGATGCACAAACATGACTCCTGACCTTCGCTACCTCGCTTTCACCGCCTTGCTCACCGGCTCGTTGTGGATCCCGTACGTGATCTGTCAGGTCATGACGAACGGTTTCCTCGCGCCCGCGAACTACGTCGATCCGCAACCCCGCTCCGTGCCCTTGTGGGGCAAGCGGGCGGACAGGGCGCTGATGAACGGCGTCGAGGTCCTGGGCACCTTTGCTGCGCTGGTCATCGTTGCCCACCTGGCCGGCAAAGCGAACGCGATGACCGCCATGTGGGCGGCGATCTTTTTTTGGGCCAGGCTGGCGCATGCCGTCGTCTACTGGTTTGGCATTCCGTATGTTCGAACCGTCGTGTTCACCCTGGGGTACGTGTCGATGGTCGGAATCTTCTGGGAAATCGTGCGTTGACGATGGCGCGCATGACGGCCACGGGGGTTCCGGCACCCATGCCCGCTCAACGCGGTGGGGCGGGAGCCGACGCCGGCGCGACATTGGGCAGCACCACGCCCGGGCCGATCGGAATGTCGGGCGTGTCGCTGATCGCCCTCACGAAGTAGCGCGTGTCACCGAAGCAGCTGGTCGGCAGGCCGACCTTTTCGTCGTAGTGCAGGCTCACGCGCCGGCCCATTGCGCGGCTGATCTTTTCGGCGACGGCGTCGTCATGCACCGTGAAGTAGAACTTCTCCACCGTGGTGCCGGGCAGCGAGACGAGGGCGAGCTCACCCTCCCAGGTCTTGCAGATCCAGCCCTTGTGCGAAAACTTCTGCACCCAGCCGGCGCGTTCGCCGCTGGAGTAGCTCCAGTTCAGCACGAAGACGACGTAAGCGACCAGCATGGCGGCGATCGCGCCAAAGACGATGAGCAGGGGTTTCAGCATGGGCAGGTCGTGGCGATTGCGATGAGGGCGCAATCGTCGCACAAGCGACCGGGCTGAGCCGCTCAAGGCCAGCCAGACCTCAGCAGGGCCCGATGCAATCCGGTTCGAAGCTCAGTCCTGGCCAGGCTTGTCACTTCTGCCCGAAATTCCACCGCACGCCCACCCACGCCGAGCGGGGCGCCGCCGGCGTGTTGAACTGCTCGTTGCGCCAGTTGGCCGGTGGCTGGATCGCACCCGCGCCGTCGAACGCGTTCTCCGCGAGCAGACCGCCGGTGGCGTAGCGCTTGTCGAACACGTTGTTGATGCGGCCGAAGAGCTCCCAGCCCGGCGCGAAGCGCCACTCGCCGGTCAGGTTGAGAACGCTGAAGGCGGGCAGCCGGCCGCTGCCAAAGAAGTCCACACCGTCAGCAACGTGCGAATTGTTTTCGTTGCCGCGCACATAGATGCTCGAATGCGTGGCGAGCTGCGCGCCGAAGTGCAGGCTGTCGTTGGCGCGCCATCCCAGGTTCAGCTTGACGCTGTGGCGCGGTATGCCGGGAATGCTGTCGCCCGCGCGCACCTCGATCTCGTCGTCGCCGGTGCAGTTCGCAGCGGTCTCCGCCGTGCTGTTGCTCTCGGAGACGATGCAAGCCGGCGATTCGTAGGTCGCGCGCAGGTGGCTGTAGGCGACGCTCCAGTCGACACTGCCGAGGCTGCCGCCCGCATCGAGTTCGATGCCCTGGCGTTGCGTGCGGCCGAAGTTGATGAAGTAGCCGGCGGCCAATGCGTTGCTGATGAACAGGATGTCGTCGCGGTTGCGGGTCGAGAAGGCACTGGCGTTCCATCGCACTGCGCCGGTCGTGCCGCGCACACCGAGTTCCACGGTGCGTGACACGACCTGCTTGAGCGGCGGGTCGGACTGCAACGCGTTGGGCAGCACGCAGGGGTTGGCCGGGTCGGAGCAACCCAGCTCGATCGGACTGGGCGCGCGGTTGCCCTGGCTGAAGCCGCCGTACACCGTCATCTGCGGCGTGACGCGCAGGGTCAGGCCCGCCGCCGGATTGAACTTGTTGTAGCGGTGGTCGCTGTCCAGCGTGGTGGCCAGGCCGAGGTTGGCGCGGCCGTCGTCGATCGTCACCACGTGGGTGCGGTTGTAGCGGCCGGCGAGCGTGAGGTGCATGTCGCGCGTGAGGGCCCAGGTGTCGGTGGCGAAGACGCTCTGCGTGGTGGTCTTGCCGCGCAGCAGTGCATCGGTTTCGGGCGCCTCGGTCGGAACGACGCGCCGGCTCGTGTCGAGGTCACCTTCGGCTTCGGTCTGTTCGAAGTTCGTGCGCGAACGGTCGTAGCTCAAGCCCAGCGCGATGCGGTGCTCTGTGCCGGCATGGTTCCATTGCAGCGACAGGCCTTCACCGCGCTGGCGGCTTGAGGTGCGATTTTCGACGCCCGCTTCGGTCACCAGCGGTGGATCGTAGTCGTCGTTCAGGTCGCCGTTCAGCGTGTCGGTGTCGACGCGCCGCACATAGACGGTGGCTGAAACGGATTGCGCATCGCTGAGCTTGTAGTTGCCCTGCAGGGTGATCAGCAATGCATCGTTCCGGGTCTCGTCGGGCACGGTGTAGACCTGCTCGCGGCGCGCCTCCAGCATCGATTCGGGGGCCGGCCCATTGCCGATCATCCTGGTGCGCGCATAGGCCGCGCCAGCGTCCCAGCGCAACGCACCTTCGCGCGAACCGAACTTGCCGAACAGCTGATTCACGCGCGACGGCGAGGCGTCTCGCCAGCCGTCTTCGCGGAATGCGCTGGCCGCCACGAAGAGGTGGCTGTCGGAGCCGACGCGCTGGCCGTGCGAAAGTTCGGTGCTGACGCGTTTGAACGAACCTGCACTCAGTTCCACTTCGGTGCCGGGGTGGGTCAGGCCGTTCTTGGTCTGCAGCGAGATGGCGCCACCCAGCGTGTTCAGGCCGAACAGAGGGTTGGAGCCCGGCATCAGCGTGATCGACGCCAGCGCACCGCGCGGAATCAGGTCCCAGTTGACGACGTCACCGAATGGTTCGTTGATGCGCACGCCGTCGAGAAACACCGACAGACCCTGGGGCGTTCCCAGCAGCGGGCTGGCCGAGAAGCCGCGATAGTTCACGTCCAGCTGGTAGGGGTTGCCCTGAATCTCGTTGATCGTGACGCTGGGCATCTGCGTGGCGAGGAAGTCGGGCAGGTTCAGGCTTTGCGCGTCGCGCATTTTCTGGTCGCTGGCCGATTGCACATTGCCGGGAATCTGGTCCTTGGGGACACCCAGCCCCGGCACGGGAGTGACATTGATGACTTCGACGCGTGGCAGCGCGGTGGGGGCCTGTTGTGCCCAGGCGGGCAGGGCGCAGGCACACAGCACTGCCAAGGCGATGGGGGTGGATTGGAAGCCAAGGGTCGGCTGGCGGCGCATCACGGGTCTCCGGAACAGTGTTTTCGTTCGAACCACGATAGCGTTGTGACTCGCCGCCTGACAGGGAAAACTTCCCTGCGCGACTCGGGGTTGTCGCTAGCGAGGTTTCCCTGGGTTGCGCGACATCGTTGGACTTGTGGGTGCATGCACTGGCAGAATTGCGCACGCAGGGGGTCGCCATGGCGGCACCTGCCACGGAGATTGCATGGTGTCGATGAGTCGGGCTTGCGGCAGGTGGCCTGTGTGGGGCCTGCATGCGCTGGTGATGCTTGCGACGACGGGGTCGCCGCAGGCGCGCGAGGGTGCGCACGAGCATGGTGTGGTCAAGCTCGACGTGGCCGTGGACGGCAGCTTGCTGACGCTTCAGCTCGAAGCTCCGCTGGACAGCCTGCTGGGCTTCGAGCACCGGCCGCGCACCGAGGCGCAGCGCCGGGCGGCTGATGCCGTGCTGACGCGTTTCAACGACGGCGCATCGCTGTTCAAACCGCATGCAGCGGCGTTGTGCACCTTGAGCAAGTCCACCATCGGCGCCGAGGCATTGCAGCCGAATCCAGCGGCCAAGCCCGGCGAACACGCCGATCTGGACGCGACGTTCGAGTTCAGATGCGCCCAACCCGACAAGCTGCTCGACATCGACGTCGCCCTGTTCGATGCGTTCAAGCGCATCCAGCGCATCAACGCCCAGGTGATCGGCCCCAAGGGTCAGGCGCAGCGTGTCCTCAAGCGCCCGGACCGGCTGCTCAAACTGAGCCGGTGAAGGAGCCGCGCATCCGGGCTGTACCGAAGCCGTCGAGTGCCGGCCCAGCGCCGCCTAGATGACGCCGTGCTGCAACGCCAGGTGCACCAGCGCCGCGGTGGTGGCCACGCCGAGCTTCTCCTTGATCAGGGTCTGGTGGTTCGAAACCGTCTTGGAGCTCAGGTTCAGTGCCGCTGCACATTGCGCTGCCGTTTCACCGCGCGCCAGCAAGCGGAAGATCTCGAATTCGCGCGCCGTCAGTGAGGCGAGGCGGTTGGCGCTGGGCGGGTCCGTGAGCCAGTCGGCGGGCAGGCCGGGGCCCAGGTAGCGCTCACCGGCGGCAACACGGCGCACGCCGTCGAGCAGCGCCTCCGGCGCGCTGCTCTTCGAAAGAAAGCCGCGCGCGCCGAGCTCGAATGCGCGCCGCACCAGCATGTCGCTGTCGTGCATGCTGAACACCAGGATGCGCGCGGTCGACACGCGCATCAACAAGCGCCGGATCAGTTCCAGCCCGCCGCTGCCGGGCATCGCGAGGTCGGTCACGGTGACGTCGGGTTCGTGTTCGGCGAACGCGGCGCACGCGGCGTCGGTGCGCTCGGCCTGCGCCACCACCGTGATGTCACTCGCCTGTTCGAGCAGGCGCTGGTAACCGGCGCGCACCACCGGGTGGTCGTCGACAAGCAGCACGCGAATCATGGCTGTTGCGCAGGGATTCGCAGGCGCAGCTTCGTTCCCTGACCGGGCGAGCTTTCGACCTGCAGGCTGCCGCCCAGCGCGGCGGCCCGTTCGCTGGCGCCCAGCAGGCCCAGCCCCTGGGTGTCGAGATGGGTGTCGAAGCCGCGACCGTCGTCTTCGATGCGCAGTTCAACCAGTGACGGCACCGAGCGCTCCAGCTGGATGCGCACCTGGCCGGCCTGGGCGTGGCGCAGCACATTGGTCAGCGCCTCCTGCGTCACGCGGTACAGGGCCGTGTCGATGTTTTCGCCCAGGCCCTCCTGCGCACCGGCGTGGTGGAAGATGCAGGCGACGCCGCTGCGCGCTTCCCAGGCCTCGCACAGCGCCTGCAGCGCGGCGACCAGGCCCAGTTCGTCGAGTTCGGCGGGGCGCAGGCGTCGCAACAGGCCGCGCACGTTGCCCACCAGCGCCTCGGCGGTGGCGGCGGTGCGCAGCACGGCGGCGCGCGCCTGTTCGTTGTCGTCGGTGCGCTGCAGGAAAGCAGCTTCGATGCGGATCGCGTGGCAATGCTGGCCCAACTCGTCGTGCAGCTCGCGCGCGAGCAGGCGCCGTTCGCTTTCCTGAACGCCCAGCAATTGTTGCGACAGTTCGCGGTTGTGGGCCAGCAGGCCGAGCGTTTGCGATTGCGCGTGCTTGCGCATCAGCAGTTCGGCGCGCGCTTCGGCAGCGCGGCGGAACGCGTACCAGGCCAGGCCCAGGGCCAGCGCCACCAGTGCGATCGGCAACTCGTCGAGCTGCCAGACTTCGAGCGGCCGGGTGATACGGGTCAGTGCTTCGTAGAGCTCGAAAACGCAGGCCAGAACGAAGGTGGCCAGCGTGAGCCCGGCCACCAGCCAAAGATCGCCGCGTGCCGACAGCCTGGGGCCGATGCGGATTGCGGCCTGCGGTGCGACAGCGGTGGTCAGCGATGGCGGTTCGGTCGGCAGAGCCGGCTGCGGCGCCCTGGCCGGCATGGGCGCCGATCGGGCTTCGGTGTGGGCCGTGAGTTTGGCGGTGATCATGGTGGAAGCGTTGTGAGCCTGCGAATTGTCGACGCGCCCTGGCATGATGCGGGACTGCATGCCTGTCGCGCCGAAATCTATCGCCATGTCGCCCCTGCCAACCTCGGGCTTACCCGAGACGAAGGCTCTGCGTTCCGAGCGGCACGCTGGCCCCCGGGAAGATTTCCTGGGTCGCGTTGCGGCTGCGTTGCAGCAGCACGACCTGGTGTCACTCGTGCTTTCGAAGCCGCACGGCGCAGCGGCGGATCTGGTCAGGGTGGACGTGCGCCGTATCGTGCTGCGCGGGCAGGACGAACTGTCGTTCGTGTTTCACTACAAGACGCGCGATGTCACGAAGAACTTTGCCCTCGATGACGGCCTGCACCTGCTCGACGAATTGCTGGGCTCGAGCTTTCGGCACGCACACCTGCGCACCGTGTCGCAGGAGCTGGGCCTGTTGATCGGCAAGCGCGGCCAGGGCAAGCTGCTGGTGCGCGACCTGCAAGTCGAGACGCCCGAACCCTCGCGCGAACACAATCGCGAAAAGCACCGCTGGCTGAGCTTGGAGCGGCCGTTTCTCGCCGCTCTGGGTGTCACCGACGCGCAGCATCGCCTGATTCCGGCGATGTCGCGCAAGTGGCGCCAGATCAACAAGTTCCTCGAGGTCTTCGATGGCGCGTGGGCCGACAGCGGCCTGCAGCGGCCGCAGGGTGTGCAGATCGTCGACTTCGGTTCCGGAAAAGGCTACCTGACCTTCGCCATCCACGACTATCTGCGCGGCGTTCTGGGTGTGCCGGCGCAGGTGCGGGGCGTGGAATTGCGCGCCGACATGGTGCAGTTGTGCTCCTCGGCAGTCGACCGCCTGGGCCTGGAAGGCCTGAGCTTCGAGCAGGGCGACGTGCGCCACTATGACGCGGGCAGCATCGACGTGATGATCGCGCTGCACGCCTGCGACACCGCCACCGACCATGCCATCGAGCTGGGCGTGCGCGCCGGCGCGGCGATCATCCTGTGTGCGCCGTGCTGCCACAAGGAGGTGCGCCCGCAGCTGCTCAGCCCGCACCCGCTGCGCGCGATCCTGCAACACGGCGTGCACCTGGGCCAGGAAGCCGACATGGTGACCGACGGCTTGCGCGCGCTGCTGCTCGAAGCGTGCGGCTACGCGACCCAGGTGTTCGAATTCGTCTCGCTCGAGCACACCAGCAAAAACAAGATGATCCTGGCGGTGAAGCGCGAGCGGCCCGGCCCGTCCGCGCCGCTGTTGGCGCAGGTGGACGAAGTGAAGCGCTTTTACGGCATTCGCGAACAGTGCCTCGAGCGGTTGTTGCGCGAGCGCTTGTCGTCCGCAGCGGCGCCGGCGGAACCCGCCGAGCGGCCTACAGCGTGCTGACCAGGTGCCCGCCGTCGACCGGAATCACCGCGCCGGTCATGTAAGTCGATGCATCGCTGGCCAGCAGCAGCAAAGGGCCGTCGAGTTCGGAGAGTTCACCGGTACGGCGCTGCGGCACGCGCGAAATGATCGCCTGGCCCGCCGGGGAGGCAAGCATTGCGCGGTTCAGGTCGGTGATGAAGTAGCCCGGTGCCAGTGCGTTGACGCGAATGCCGTATTCGGCCCACTCGAGGGCGAGCGCCTTCGTCATCTGCACCACCGCCGCTTTCGAAGTCGCGTAGGCCAATGCCTCGGCGCGCACGCGCAGGCCCAGGATCGATGCGATGTTGATGATCGACCCTTCCTTGCCGGCACCCACCATCGCGCGCGCCGTGGCCTGCGCCATGCGCCACACGCCGTTCAGGTTCACGTCCATCATCTCTTTCCAGTCGGTTTCGGGCAGTTCCAGGCTGGTGGAGCGCAGTGCGATGCCGGCGTTGTTGACCAGCACATCGGGCACGCCGAGCGTGGCGCCAATCTGCTGCAGCGCTGAGGCCACTGCCGCGGGCGACTTCACATCGACGCCGATCGCGCTGGTTGCATCGGGGCGGCCGAGGGACTCATTGATGGCGCGGGCCAGCTGCGCGCCCAGGTCGACCCGCCTGCCGAGCATGGCCACTTTCGCCCCCGAGGCGGCGAGCACCTGGCTGAAGTGCAGGCCCAGGCCGCTGTAGGCACCGGTGACCACGGCCACGCGGCCCTTGAGGCTGAATAACATGGCGCTGTCCCTGGCAGGTAAGGTCTGCCAATGGTAGCGAAGCGAATGGGGTGGGGCGGGGCGGCCGCTGGGGGCGGCCCGACCAGGACAGAGGATCTTCGGCGCCGGTGACGGGTTCCGGTGGCCGCCCAATGGTGCGGTCGGTTTTCGCCTAGGAAGAGCGCATTGTGTGCAATGCGGGCAACTTTGATCGGTGCATCAGCGCAGCTTTCCCGGGGCATTTCAGCGCAGGTTCGTGCGCATCGGCTAACCTTCCGGCTCCGCAAGCGTGGCCAGGTCATTCGCTCTTGGCCGAGCGCGCGGGCACAGGGAGTTTGAAGCGTGTTCGGCTATTTCGAGAAACAGGTCAATCCCTATCCGGAGGGTGCGGCTCCGGCGCCTCCGCGCGGCTTCTTCGCCTTCGTGTGGTCATGTACCGAAGGCATGCGGCCGTTCATCGCAGGCGTGACGCTGCTGACCGCCCTGATCGGCGCCTTCGAAGCCTTGCTGTTCGCGATGCTCGGGCGCGTCGTCGACTGGTTGGCCGCCGTGGAACCCGCCAAGCTGTGGGACACCGAACGCGGCAGCCTGATGCTGTTCGGTGCGATCCTGCTCGCCAGCCCGCTGGCGATCGCGGCGCACACGCTACTCAAGCACCAGACGCTGGCCGGCAACTTCCCGATGCGGCTGCGCTGGAACTTCCACCGCCGCATGCTCGGCCAGAGCATGAGCTTCTACCAGGACGAGTTCGCAGGACGCGTTGCCACCAAGGTGATGCAGACCGCGCTCGCGGTGCGCGACACGGTGATGACGGTGGCCGACATCGTGGTGTTCATCGTGATTTATTTCGTCACCATGGTCGCGGTAGTGGGCACGTTCGACCTGGTGCTGCTGCTGCCGTTCATCGGCTGGCTGGTGCTGTATATAGCGTCGGTCGCGTACTTCGTGCCGCGCATGTCGCGCGTGGGCAAGGCGCAGGCCGATGCACGCTCGCTGATGTCCGGGCGCATCACCGACGCGTACTCGAACATCGCCACCGTGAAGCTGTTTTCGCACGCGAACCGCGAGGCCGGCTTTGCGCGTTCGGCGATGCAGGAATTCATGCTGACGGTGAACCAGCAGATGCGCCTGGTGAGCGGCTTCGAAGTGGTGAACCACACGTTGAGCATGCTGCTCATCGTTGCAACCACCGGCGCCACGCTGTGGTTGTGGAGCCTGGGCCAGGTGGGTGTGGGCGCGGTCGCTGCGGCGACCGCGATGGCCCTGCGCCTGAACGGCATTTCGCACTGGATCATGTGGGAGATGGCGTCGCTGTTCGAGCACATCGGCACGGTGCAGGACGGCATGGTTACCCTGTCCCGTCAACACGCGGTGGTCGACCGCCCCGGCGCGCTGCCGCTGAAGGTGACGCGCGGCGAGATCCGGTTCGACGCGGTCAGTTTCTCCTACGGCGCCGTGCCTGGCAGTCGCGCACCGGTGATCGACAACTTGTCGTTGCTCATACGGCCAGGCGAAAAGATCGGTCTGGTGGGCCGCTCTGGTGCGGGCAAGTCGACGATCGTGAACCTGCTGCTGCGCTTCTACGACGTGGGCAGCGGGCGGGTGCTGATCGACGGCCAGGACATCGCCCACGCCACGCAGGACAGCCTGCGCGCGCAGATCGGCATGGTCACCCAAGATACGTCGCTGCTACACCGCTCGGTGCGCGACAACATCCTCTACGGCCGCCCCGATGCAGTGGACGCCGACATGCTGGTCGCGGCCAGACGCGCCGAGGCGCACGAATTCATCCAGAGCCTGACCGACCCGAAGCAGCGCCAAGGCTACGACGCCCATGTCGGCGAGCGCGGCGTGAAGCTGTCGGGCGGCCAGCGCCAGCGCATCGCGATCGCGCGGGTGATGCTGAAGGACGCGCCCATCCTGCTGCTCGACGAAGCCACCAGCGCACTGGATTCGGAGGTCGAAGCCGCGATCCAGGCCAGCCTGTACCGCCTGATGGAGGGCAAGACGGTGGTGGCGATCGCGCACCGCCTGTCGACGATCGCGGCGATGGACCGCCTGATCGTGTTCGACAAGGGCCGCATCGTGGAGGAGGGTGACCACCGCAGCCTGCTCGCGCGCGAAGGGCTGTATGCGCGGTTGTGGGCGCATCAGAGCGGCGGGTTTCTGGCGGATGCGCTGGACGACGAGCCGCCGGAACATGGCCAGGCGGCCAAGCTCCAGGCACGCACGGCGGTGATGTGATGCACGGCCCAACGGTTCCGTGCTCGGGCCCGTACTGGCCCGGCAGCTCGCCGCCCTGAAGCCCGGCCCGGAGCCGCGCTGGCCTGACTATGGTGCGCTCTGCACCTTCACCCACTCCGCCTCACCCGCGGCGCGGTTGTCGTTGATGAACTTCACCTCGGCCAGCATGCCGGGCCGGACGTCGGCCAAGGTTCCGGCGGAATTCGATTGCTGCTGTTTGCTGCGGTCGATCCAGAGCGGCATCCTCACGCCGAGTTTCACGGTCTGGGTCGCGGTGTCCTGAACCAGGGTGATGCTGCGTGCGTTCGCATCGACCGATTGCACGCGCGCCATCAGGGTGTGTTTGCCCGACAGGCCGGCCGACTGGCCGATGGGAATGAACATCTCGGTGGCTTTCTGGGCGAACGCCGGGGCGCTGCAGGTCAGCGTCAACCCGGCGAGCAGCACCCGCAGCACAGGCGAATTCAGGAGCTTGGCATTCATCTTCAGGCCCTCCAAGGCGCGCCCCGCGCGCGGCACCCGCAATCCCGCGGCGCGCTTCATTGCACCACCATCAGTTCCGAACGTGCACGCTTGACCGCCGCGAGCGCCTCGTCGATGACGCTGCGCGGCGGCTCATGGTAGTCCGCCGCGCGCTCGATGAGCCGCAGCGCGGCGTTGAGCTGTGCGCTCGCCGCCTGCGCGGTGAGGCCGCCGCTGCCACCCTGCCCGAGCACGCGCAACGCGCCTTCGATGAGCACGCGCGCGCGGGCCAGGATCTCGCGTGGCGTTTCGCGCCGCGGCGGCGGCCGCATCAGGGTTTCGTCGAGCAGCGTGCTGGTCTGGCGGATGTTCTCGATCGCGTTCAGGACGCGCAGGAACGCCGCGATCGCCTCAATCTGGGTTGCGTCGAGCTCGATGCCCTTCCGGTTCGGATCGATGCCCTTGAGGAACACTCCGGCTGGCGACTCGTTGAAGGCATCGCCGTCGTAGAAGCCCACTGCGCCCTCGAGCGTGGCGACCGAGTTGTTGTGGAAGAACGGCGCGGTATCGGCGGCTTCGACGAGCGGCGGTGTATTGAACGTCTTGTCGCCTGGTGTTCCCAGGCCGTCGTCCTCCGGAACCCGCTCGCCGCCCAGTCGGGCTGGCTGGTCGGGCAGCGCTTCGACGCCGGTGTTGAAGTTGGCGTTGCCGAGGTTCGCGCTGCCCAGCCGTGCATTGGCGCCTGCATTCGAATGGCAGATATTGCATTTGCCTTTGGCGTTGTCGAGAAAGATCTCCTGGCCGCGCTTGGCAACCGTGCCTTTCAACGGCAACGGCAGCTGCAACTCGTTCTGCCGGCCGAGCGACAACTGGAACGCCTCGAGCGCATCAAGTTCGGCATCGGTGGGCAGCCGGAAATCGACACCGGGCACGCGGCTCAGCGTCTTCGTGAAATGCTGGATCACCGCGCCGGTGGCGAACGAGCGCAGCGATCCGTCGCCGGGCGCACCGTCGCCCGACCAGCCCGTGCGCGGGCCCTGCGGGCTGTCGATCGAATTGCGCATCGCCAGCACATGCGGCACGCCGCGCATCACGAACCTGGTTTCCAGATCGGAGAAGCCATCGAGGTTTTCGCGAATCAGGCCGAACTCGCGCATCAGGCGCGGGCTTTCGAATCCGGAGCGCAGGGCCGGGTTGAACTCGGCCACGAACAAGGGGTTGGTCGGCGGCAGCTTGGCGATGAACGTCGGGTCGATCGTGAAGTTGTTTTCCGCCGGATGGCAGGTGCCGCAGGTGCGGCCGTTGCCACCGAAGGTTTCCTTGAAGAACAGGTCACGGCCGCGCGCGACCAGCTCGTCCTGCGGTGTCCCTGGGGGAAGGGGCGGCTTGGCGCAGCCGGCGATCACGATCAGGAAGGCAGCGTTTGCGAACAGCAACGCCAGGCGACGACTTGTCATGCGGCCCCTTTCCCGGGAACGTGGCAGCGGCCACGCAGCGCGGCCGCACCACCCGCGGCCCCGGCGCGCACTGGATGGCGGCGGGAGTGTAGGCCAGCCCCCGGGACGATTCAAGCTCGGTTGGTGACCGCAGGTTTCCGCAGCCGCCCCGGGCAGCCGGCCGCCTGAGCGGCAGGCGCCCTGCCGGGCCTCAGGCGTCGTACTTGAATGACAGCGACACGCGCGCCCGGTACGCCACCACCTTGCCCTCCTCGATCTTCATGTCGAGCTTGGTGACTTCGGCGACGCGCAGGTCGCGCAGCGACTTGGCAGCCGTCTCCACTGCATTGCGGGCGGCGTCTTCCCATGAAACAGTGCTGGTGCCGATGATTTCGGTGACGCGGTAGACGCCGTTCTCAGATTTCTTCTTGGCCATGGGAGTCGCTCCTCGGGTTGAAGAGGCCGGCCGCGCGGTCGACGCAGGCGAGCCTCGGGAAAAACATCATAGGCCTGAAGCGCCGCTTGCACCATTGGCGCGCACCAGAAGTTCAATGCGGCTGTTGGCGCGCGCCCGGCGAGGCCCGCGCAGGGCCGGCGCGGTCCGGCAGGTGCGCTACGCTACGCCGGGTGCGGTGCCGACGCTTGGCCGCCGTTGCAGGAGCCTGAATGCCGTTCACCCCCGAACACGCCGCGACGATTGCCGCCGGCTTCGATCTGAAGCGCATCACCAGCGAGTTCTACACCGACCCGTTTCCGTTCTACCGCGCGCTGCGCGAACACCAGCCCGTGAAGCGCCTGCCCGACGGCGGCGTGCTGCTGACGCGCCATGCAGATTGCGAATTCGTCTACAAGAACCCGAAGCAGTTCAGCTCTGACAAGCGCCTGGAATTCAAGCCCAAGTACGGTGACTCGCTGCTCTATGAGCACCACACGACCAGCCTGGTGTTCAACGACCCGCCGCTGCACACGCGGGTGCGCCGCCTCATCATCGGCGCGCTGTCGCCGAAGGCGATCGCGCAGTTGCAGCCGGCACTGGTGGCGCGTGTCGACCAGTTGCTCGATGCGATGGAAGGGCGCGAACGCGTCGACCTGATCGAAGACTTCGCATCGGCGATTCCGATCGAAATCATCGGCAACCTGCTCGACGTGCCGCACGACGAACGCACGCCGCTGCGCGAATGGTCGCTGGCCATTCTCGGCGCGCTCGAGCCGGTGGTGAAGCCCGAAGCCTTCGAGCGCGGCAACCGCGCCGTGCAGGGGTTTCTCACCTACCTCGAAAGCCTGGTCGCGCGGCGCCGCGCCCACCCCGGCGACCCGCAGCGCGACGTGCTGACCCGGCTGATCCAGGGTGAAGACAACGGCGAGCGCCTCACCGCGCCGGAGTTGCTGCACAACTGCATCTTCCTGCTCAACGCCGGCCACGAAACCACCACCAACCTGATCGGCAACGGTCTGGTGGCGCTGCAGCAGTTTCCCGAGCAGCGTAGGCGCCTGCTGGCGCAGCCGGAACTGATCAAGCCGGCGATCGAAGAGGTGCTGCGGTTCGAGAGCTCCAACCAGCTCGGCAACCGCATCACGACGCAGGCGGTGAACGTCGGCGGGGTCGAGTTGGGCTCGCAGACGCAGATCACGCTGTGCATTGGCGCGGCCAACCGCGACCCGGCGCAGTTCGACGACCCCGAGAGGTTCGATATCGGCCGCACGCCGAACCGCCACCTCGCGTTCGGCAGCGGCATCCACCAATGCGCCGGCATGGGGCTGGCACGTCTGGAAGGGGAGGTGGCGATTGCGCGTTTCATCACACGCTATCCGCACTATGCGCTGGCCGCGGCACCGGTGCGAGGCGGTCGGGCGCGGTTTCGCGGGTTCCTGAGCGTGCCCTGCTTCGTGAAGCCCTGATCCGGCCCGGGCAGCGTCTGTATCACGCGCCCGAAGGTATCGGCTCTCGATACCTGCGCGCTTCGGGCTTGCGGTATCCGGTGGCCTGCGCTGAAGTCCGCGTCGCGGCATGTGCCGCGATTCGAAAGTCCGTATGACTCGAAGCCTGTCTCCAAGCTCGTCTCGAAACCTGTCTCGAAGTCTGTTGTGTTCAGCGATCGCACTTTCCCTTTCGGCCTGCGTCCTGGTACCGGTCGACTCACGCACCGGCCTGCCGATCAACGGCCCGGTGACGATGGTCGCACCTGCGCCAACGGCCCCAGCCTTCGCGGCGGCGACGGTGCTCACGGCCCGGCTCTACCCGGTGAACGAGGCGGCGCAGCGCGCGGGCCTGCTCAGCGCGGTGATCGTCGACCAGCACAGCGGTCGCGGCACCATCACGCTGGGCTACCTGGGCGAAACGCTGCAGGGTGAGGCGACGCGCGTCAATGGCCCGGGCCGGCGCGGCATTGCGAACGCCACTAGCGCGCGTGGCATGAGCGCCCAGTGCGACTATCAGATATCCGGCGCCGGCATGGGCACGGGCGCCTGCACGTTTTCCGATGGGGCGATGTACCGGCTTCACTTCGGCGGCTAAGGGCTGCGCCCAGGGCCTGCCGGGTGGGCTCTGTGTTAGCGTGAACGGCCTCGACGGGTCGCTGGCCAAGGCGTCCGTCGAAGCCGACCGACCGCACCTCGTCGAGCCGCCGTCGGCCGCACCACTGAACAGGAGAAACGCCGCATGACCACCGCCACTGTTGTCGAAAGTTCACTGGCCGCTGCCATCGACGCGGCTGCGCGCGGTGCCGAAGCCGACGTGATCGCCTGGCGGCGCGACTTTCATCAACATCCCGAGCTCGGCAACCGCGAGTTCCGCACCGCGGGCATCGTGGCGGAACACCTGCGCAGGCTCGGCCTGGACGAGGTGCACACCGGCGTGGCCCACACCGGTGTGGTGGGCCTGCTCAAGGGCGGCTTGAGCGGCCCGGTGGTGGCGCTGCGCGCCGACATGGACGCGCTGCCGGTCGCCGAAGAAGTTGACCTGCCGTTCGCGTCCAAGGTGCGCACCACCTGGAACGGCGAACAGGTGGGCGTGATGCACGCCTGCGGGCACGACTCGCACATCGCCATCCTGATGGGTGTGGCGCAGGTGCTCGCCGGCCAGCGCGCGAAGTTGCGCGGCAGCGTCAAGTTCCTGTTCCAGCCCGCCGAAGAATTGCCGCCCGAAGGCGAAGACGGCGGCGCGAAAATGATGGTCGCCAAAGGTGCGATGGACAACCCCCGGCCCGACGCCGTCTTCGGCCTGCACGTCACGTCACGCCTGCCGCTGGGCGTGATCGGCTACCGGCCCGGCCCGGCGATGGCCAGTGCCGACAGCCTGAAGATCACGATCCACGGCAGCCAGACGCACGGTGCGATGCCCTGGTACGGCGTTGACCCGATCGTCACCGCCGCGCAGGTGGTGCTGGGCCTGCAGACCGTGGTGAGCCGTCAGATCGACCTGACGCACGAGCCGGCGGTCGTGACGATCGGCGCCATCAAGGGCGGGGTGCGCGAGAACATCATCCCCGATTCGGTCGAGATGCGCGGCACGATCCGCAGCTTCGACGAAGGCATGCGCGACGACATTCATGAGCGCGTGACGTACCTGGCCGAGGCCATCAGCCGGGGTTCGCGCGCCGGCTGCACGGTGTGCATCAACAAGAACTACCCGGTCACGGTGAATGATCCCAGACTGACGGGCCTGATGCTGCCGACGCTGAAGCGCGTCGCAGGGGAGAACCACGTGCACCTGGTGCCCAAGGTGATGGGCTCGGAAGACTTTTCGTTCTTCCAGCGCGTTTCGCCGGGCTTGTTCATCTTCCTCGGCGTGGTGCCGCCGGGCACCGACCACAAGACCGCTGCACCCAACCACTCGCCGCGCTTTTTCACCGACGAGCGCTGCCTGGTGCTGGGCGTGCGCGCGCTGGCGAATCTGGCTTGCGATTTTCTGGAAAGCGGCGCGCCGCTGCTGGTGCAACCGGCCTGAACCCTTCCCGCCGGTTGGCGCCAATGGCGCTTCACCGGTGGCCCTTGGAATACCCACACCATGCGCCCTCATTTCACAGTCGCGGTGAGCGGTCGGCCGGAAGAAGCAACGCTGCAGGCGGCGCTTGCCGAGCGCTGGAACCTCGCCGACCTCTACGCGTCGCTCGACGCCTGGCACGCCGACGCTGCGCTGCTCACCGAACAGATGGCCGAATTCGGGCTTCGCAAGGGCAGGCTCGGCACCAGCGCGGTGAGCCTGCGCGATGCGCTGGACTCACGTGCCGACATGCTCCGGCGCCTCTACCGTCTGGGCTTGTTCTCGAGCGAACAGCTCGCGCAGGACACCAGCGTCGCCGACAGCCTGGCGCTGGATCAGCGCTGCGAGCGGCTCGCGCACCAGCTCGACGAAGCGACGGCGTTCGTCAGCCCGGAAATCCTGGCGCTGGGGGCGGCCACCGTTGAGCAATTCATCGCCACCGAACCCGGCCTGCACATTCATCGCCACCCGCTTGCGCGCATCCTGCACGCCGCACCGCACACGCTGGACGACGCGGGGGAAGCGCTGGTGGCCAAATTTGGCCCCATGAGCGGTGCGGGCCAGGCGGTGCACGGCATGCTGACCGACGCCGACATGCCCTGGCCGCGCTTCAAGCTTGCCAGCGACGAAGAGATCACGCTCGACCAGACGGCGTACTTCCGGCACCGCGAATCGGCCGACCGCAGCGAACGCCAGCGCGTGATGGACACCTTCTTCGGCGTCTTCAAGACCTATGAGCGCTCGATGGGCGTGATGCTCTATTCGCAGCTCAAGCAGGACGCGGTCTACAGCGCGGTGCGTCACTATCCCGATTCGATCACGCGCTTTCTGGACGAAGAGCGAATGCCCGTCGCGGTGGTGGACGCGCTGATCGCGCAGACGAACGCGAACCTGCCCACGCTGCACCGCTACTGCCGGTTGCGCGCGACGATCCTGGGCGTGGCCGACATGGCCTACCACGACCTGTTCTCACCGCTGGTGAAGGGCGACTTCAAGTACCCGATCGCGTTGGGCCGTCAGCTCGTGCGAGAAGCCGCCACGCCGCTCGGCCGCCCCTATGTCCAGGCGTTCGAGGCAGGGTTGAACAGCCGCTGGATGGACACCTTCCCGCGCCCGCGCAAGCAGTCGGGTGCGCACATGGCCGGGCACGCCTACGACGTGCACCCCTACGTGCTGATGAACTACAGCGACGACTACGAATCGGTCACCACGCTCGCGCACGAATGGGGCCATGCGATGCACTCGCACCTGGCCAACGAAGCGCAACCCTTCGTCACCGCGAACTATTCCACCTTCGTCGCCGAGATCGCCTCGACCTTTAACGAAGCGCTGCTTCTGGAGCACATGTTGAAGGCGGCCCGAAGTGACGACGAGCGCATCTTCTACCTCGGCAGCGCCCTCGAAACCCTTCGCGGCACCTTCTTCCGCCAGGCCATGCTGGCCGAATTCGAGCGCAGGATTCACGCGGCGGTGGACGCGGGTGAATCGCTGACCGGTGAAGACTTCAGCACGCTGTTCGGCGAAGTGCAGCACCGCCACCACGGCGTGGCCGATGGTGTGATGAGCATTCCCGAGGCTTACAGCGTCGAGTGGTCGTTCATTCCGCACTTCTACGAGCCGTTCTACGTCTACCAGTACGCCACGTCGATTGCGGCGAGTTCGCTGTTCGCCGACGAGGTGATGCAAGGCCGGCCTGGCGCGCTGGAGCGCTACCTCGGGCTGTTGCGCGCCGGTGGGTCGGGTGATCCGTACGACCTGGTGAAAGCCGCCGGGGTGGATCTCGCCACCGCAGCACCCTACGAGGCGATCGTGGCGCGCATGAACCGGCTGATGGACCAGATCGAAGCGTTGCGGGCGCGCTGAACTCAGAGCATCACTTCGATCACGAACGGCCCGCTGCTCGCCAACGCGGCGCGAAACGTCGCCGCCAGTGCCGCCAGGTCATCCACCCGCGCGGCAGGCACGCCGTGCCCCTTGGCCAGCGCCACCCAGTCCAGGGCAGGGCGGTCCAGCGTGAGCATGTCCTTGGCGCGCTGGCCGGGCGTGCCGGCGCCGACATGGGCAAATTCGCCGTGCAGGATCTGGTAGGAACGGTTCGCCAGGATCAGCACCTTCACGTTCAGGCCTTCGCGCGCGCAGGTCCACAGGGCCTGCAGCGTGTACATCGCGCTGCCGTCGCCCTCGAGCACGATCACCGGGCGGTCGGGTGCGGCAATTGCCGCGCCGGTGGCGGCAGGCAATGCGAAGCCGATCGAACCGCCCATGATGTTCAACCAGTCGTGCGGCGCGGCGCCGGCGGTGAGCGGGCCGAAGCTGCGGCCGACCGACACCGACTCGTCGACGACGATTGCGTTTTCCGGCAGCAACGCGGCGAGCAGCACGCCGATGCCGTCGGGCGTGATCGGGCCGGTGGGCAGCGCGTCGGCGCCACGCCGTTCGAGCGTGGCCACGTGCGCCGGCGCAAGCTGCCGCGCGCCCAGACGCTCGGCGAGCGCCTCGAGCGCACCGACGATATCGTCTTCCACCGCCGCGAGCGGCGTGACTTGGCATGACGGCGGAATCAACACGCTGGGCTTGCCCGGGTAGCCGAAGAACGCCACCGGCACCTTGGAGCCCACCAGCACGAGTTCGCCGACGTCTTTCAGCGCGCGCAGCGCCTCGTCGACGACATACGGAACGCGCTTGGCGCGCACCCGACCGGCGCCGCGCTGCAGGCGCGGCACATTGTTTTCGAGCAGCAACGTGCAGCCTGTTTTTGCGCTGATGCGCCCGGCCAGCAGCAGCGCAGGTTCGCGCGCTGCCACGCCACCGAGCAGCAGGGCTGCACCGTGGCCGCGCAACAGCGCCTGCGCTGCGACTTCGACGGTGTCTGACGCCACCGAGCGGCGTTCCGGCGGCAGCGGCGCCAGAGCAGCGCCCCCGGCCGGCCCCCAGGCGGTATCGGCCGGCAGGATCAGCGTGGCGATTCGCCCGGGTGGCGTGCGCGCCTGCGCCACCGCCGCCGCGCCGTCGCGTGCCACCGTGGTAGAGCTGCGCGCGGTGTGCACCCAATGCGACATCGGGCGCGCAATGCCCTCGATGTCGGCGGTGAGCGGTGCATCGTGCTCGAGGTGGTGGCTGGCGTGTTCGCCGACGATGTTGACGATGCCCGAACCGGCCTTCTTCGCGTTGTGCAGATTCGCCAGGCCGTTGCCCAGGCCGGGGCCGAGGTGCAGCAGTGTCGCCGCGGGCTTGTCGGCGATACGGTAGTAGCCGTCGGCAGCTCCGGTGACCACGCCCTCGAACAGGCCGAGCACGCAGCGCATGCCGTCGATCTGGTCGAGCGCGGCGACGAAATGCATCTCCGACGTGCCAGGGTTGGCGAAGCACAGTTCGACGCCACTGGCGACGAGGGTGCGCACCAGGCTCTGCGCGCCATTCATGGTTTGCGGGTCAGCGCTCATGGCGCAGCGTGGTTGGTGCAGCGGTGAATTGGGTTCTGGCGCATGGTTGCTTTCGGCTCAGATGAAACGGTGTTGGTGTGCATGACAGCGCATTGCCGTGGGGCAGGTCGGCGATGTGCGGCGGTAGGTGGGAGTGTGCCCGCATTCAGCCTCCCGGGTTGCACGGCTTTCGAGTCCGGGCCTGGGAGGCGCTACAGTCAGCGCTGCAACCGGAATCTGCATGACCAACCACCGCTCACACAAGGCCAAGTTGCTCGCGGCGAAAGCCGCCGAGCTCGGTGTCGCCGCGCCGCAGGTGTTCGCGCACCGCATCGCGCGCATGGGCCTGGCAGGGCCGCTGCTTTCCGAGCGCGATCGCAAGGAATTCCAGCGCATGTTCGCCGAAAAGAACTCAGCCTTCGCCGAAGCGTGGGCCGCGATGGCGAAGGAAACGGTGCGCGCCCACCAGACGCTCGCGGCGTCGTATGTGCGTTCATTCTGGTCGCCCGCGGTTCGCGCCAAGACCTCGGCCGGCTCGGTGATGGCCGAGCTGCACGACGCCGCGATGGGTGTGTTCGGCAAGGGCCTGGCACCGGTGCACCGCAAGGCGGTGGCCAACGCCAGGCGCCTCGCCCGCACCAAGCTTCGCTGAGCATCGGAGTGCGTCGAGATGTTCGGTGTGTTCAAGTCGCCGCCGTATCTCGACCCGCAGCTCGGCGAGCTGACCCGTTCGCGCGGGCACTGGCGTGGAACGCTGGCACTCGAGGGCGGGGCGAGGGTTCCGTTGGCACTGGCTGGCAGCCGTTCTGAACCCGATGCACAGGCCGTCGCGGCGGCGCGCGACGTCCCGAAACGGCTGGCCGAGTGGCGCGCCACCATCGAGGCCGCGTTGTTCGATCACTACGAGCCCTATGCCGAAACCAACGAGGCAGGCGAGCCGCAGCCGACCGATGATGGCGTGCCGAGGCTATCGGCAGCGAGCCAGGTCTGGCCCCATGTGTCGCTCGTGTTCGTCTCCGTCACGCCGCTGGACGGTGTGCTGACGGTCGAGCTGGGTTACTCTGCCGCGTGGGATGAAGAACACACGCTCGGAGCGAGGTTCCAGGCGAACCGCTTCGTCGAGCTGAGTGGCAGCGTGTTGCCGGCGTGACTGGGGCGGGCGAGCGGCACCGAACATGGCATAGAGCGGCTGGTCGATTCATGGGGCTTCTGTTCACGTCAACGAACGAACCCGCGCAGGCGATGGTTCTTCAGGTCGATGCCGGCCTGGGCCAGCACAACCAGGCGGCGGCGCCACTGGCCGATGTGAAACCGCTGGCCACCTTCGCGACGACGGCGTCGGGTGAGGTTGTCGGAGGCGCGGTGGGCAGGACCTGGGGCCGGTGCTGCGAATTGCTGCAGCTCTGGGTGGAGCCGGCGCAGCGCGCTCGCGGCGTGGGTTCCGAACTGCTGCAACGATTCGAGGCCCATGGCAGGGCGAGAAACTGCAATGTCTTCTACCTCACCACGCTGAGCTTCCAGGCACCGGCGTTCTACCGCAAGCATGGCTACCAGGTGCTGGCCGAGATCGACGGCTACCCGGATGGCATCGTCAAATTCCTGATGCACAAGGTGATAGGCGCACAGCGTCAAATACCGTCATGACACAGCCCGGATGTTCAACCCAGCATCGCCGCCGTGCCTTGCGCGCCGTGGCGTCTGTCGCCGTGAATGCCCTCGACAGGCAGCATGCAGGACGCCTCCCGGCCCGTCGCCGCAATCCAGCGCTGATCTGAGGCACAAGCGCCTGCAAATTCCACCGTCAACAGGGTCACCTTGCGAGCAGACATCCATGAATGCCATCCCCACACTTCAGGTTGAGAACGAGCGTGTGATCGTCACGAAGTGGACCTTTGCTCCGGGTGCCGACACCGGCGATCACGTTCACGGGCATGACTACGTCGTTGTTCCACTGACCACAGGAAAACTCAGACTGGTCGAGCCAACCGGCATCCGAGATGTAGAGTTGACTGCAGGCGGTTCGTACGCACGCCTCACCGGGGTAGCCCACAACGTCATCAACATCAATGACCATGAGTTTTCCTTCGTCGAAATCGAACTCAAGTGAAGCCGGCTCCGGCAGGCTGCCTCCGTAAGCCGGTTGGCTCAAACGTTGGGCGTCACTGCGCGCCCGTGTTGCGGCATGGCGGTCTTGGGCACCATGCGGTGCCCGCGATGAAGCAACGCCAACGGTTCCCAAAGTGAGTCAGGCTACCGCAGGTACCATGGGCTCAACAATTGTTGGCCTGCGGGTCGCGTGCGCTCTCGTAGGATGCCAGGCGCCGCCACGGCCGGAATCCGGCGCGCTCTCCGGGCCTGCCTCGCCGCACTTCAACCCAGGCGGCCCGAATGCGGACGAGTACGGTGCTCAGCAGGCTTACCCGGTGGCAGCCATCGACCGCCCCCGCTTCTACGTCGGCAGCTTCAGCCATCAAGACAGACTGTGGGAAGGGCGGCTGATTCGTCGAGCGGATACGCCCTCGCGGTTGAATCGTGCACCTGCCGAGCCGCCCGTCACCTACCGCTTCGAGGGGCGGGACCTGACCTTGAGTGACTACCTGGGACGAAATCCCACCACCGGCCTGCTGATCGCCCGCGGCGACACGATTCTGGTCGAGCGTTACCAGTATTCGCGGCACGACCGGCATCGTTTCATGTCAGCGTCGATGGCCAAGAGTGTCACCGCGATGTTGATCGGTATCGCAATCGCCGAAGGGAAGATCCGATCGGTAGACGATACAGCCGCTGCGTATGTGCCGGCGTTGGCTGATACCGAGTACGGGCGCACCTCACTGCGCCACCTGCTGCAGATGTCATCGGGCGTTCGTTTCCAGGAGGGCTATTCAGGCGTGGACGATTTCGCGCGCCTCTGGATCGATACCGTTCTTCAGCGAGGCTCGGGCGGCGCCGCGTCGGTGCAGCAATTCAACGAGCGCTCCCGATGGGGCGGTGCCGTGTTTTCCTACGCCTCTGCCGAGACCCAAGTGCTTGGACTCGTTCTCGCTGGCGCAGTCGGGCGACCGGTGGCCGAATATCTGCAAGAGAAGATCTGGAAGCCGATGGGCGCCGAAGCCGAGGCGACCTGGATCCTTGACGCCGCCGGACAAGAGGCGACCTTCTGCTGCCTCAATGCCGTGCTTCGAGACTACGCTCGGCTCGCGTTGCTGCTCGCCCATGACGGCCGGATCGGTGACAAGCAGGTCATACCCAAGGCCTGGATTCTTGAAGCGACAACGGTGCCGGCCGACCGGCCGGACCTTGAACTTGTATGGCCTGACACCCGGTTCGGCTACGGCTACCAGACCTGGATCTTGCCTGGCAACCGACGCATGTTCGCATTGATTGGCGTTCATGGTCAGGCCATCTACGTCGACCCCGCGAGTCGCCTGGTGCTGGTTCACACTGCGGTGCGAAAGCAGGTGACTGACCCGAACAAAGAGACGCTGGCCCTGTGGAAGACCATCGTCGAACTTCTTGGAACAGGCCCGAACTGACAAGCAACAGGAAGTGCCTTGCGCTGGTTCCCTGCGCACGCGAAGATGCAAGCTCAGAAACCCGAGTTTCGTCAGGTGCCGACGCGGTAACTTCCCGTGAGCGGGTTCGCCAGGAGCCGCAATGACCACCCTTGCCGATCGATTGCCTTCTCGACGGGATGGGACCGTCATTCGTGCACTTCGGGTCAGCGATCTTGGGCGATTCCACGCATACCGGGCCGACGAAACCCTGGCCAGGTTTCAGGCATGGGGGCCGATGACTGCAGACGAAGCGCTCGCCTTTCTGCAGGCCACTTCCACGGTGACGGACCTCGTTCCCGGAGACTGGATCCAACTTGGCGTTGCAGAGGCCAGCACGGATCAATTGATCGGCGACCTGGGTCTGTTCCTGGCCCACGACGGCCGGTGGGCAGAAGTCGGGTTCACGCTGAGGCGGGAGAGTCAGGGCCAGGGACACGCGACGAGAGCGGTCGTTGCGGCCATTGAACTTGTCCTGGCGTCGTCCGCGGCGGCCGAGATCCGCGCAGTCACGGATGTTCGAAACGATGCTTCCATCAGGGTCCTGGATCGGGCAGGGTTCCAGTTCGCCTTGCAGCAGCAAGCCGTCTGCAAGGGCGAAGCCTGCACCGAACTCGTGTATGTCTATCGCCCTGAGTTGCTTTGGCGCTAGCATGCGGCCTGATTCGAGAGAACGACACCAGCACAGGAGAAGCGACCATGCCCACTGGAACCGTACGATTGCATCGCGTGCTCCGGGCGCCTGCGGAGCGTGTCTACCGGGCGTTCCTGAACGGCGACGCGATGGCGAAGTGGATCCCTCCCTACGGGTTCACCTGCAGGGTTGACCACATGGAGGCCCGGGTCGGTGGCACGTTCAGGATGGCGTTCACGAATTTCAGTTCAGGCAACAGCCACTCTTTCGGTGGCGAATACCTTGAACTCGTACCCAACGAGCGGCTTCGCTACACCGACAAGTTCGACGACCCGAACTTGCCCGGTGTGATTCAGGTGACGGTCGTACTGACCAAGGTTTCCTGCGGCACCGAGATCAACATCGTGCAGGAAGGAATCCCTGAAGTCATACCCGTCGAGATGTGCTACCTCGGCTGGCAGGAATCGCTTGCGCAGCTCGCCACCCTCGTCGAACCCGAAATTCCAGGCTAGCGAAGGGGTCGGGCGCAAGGCGCACTTGGTTCTTTCGTCAGGCGTCACGAGAAGCCCAACTTGACTGCGCCAGCCATGAAGACCCAGTACTACACCGCCTCGAGCCTGGACGGTTTCATCGCCACCGGCGATCACTCGCTGGAATGGCTGTTTCCGCTGGGCGACGTCAACGACACCGGTTATCCGCGTTTCATCCAGGGTGTCGGGGCAATTGCGATGGGTTCGTCCACCTACGAGTGGATGTTGCGTCACGTGGTCAAGCCGGGAACTGACGGTGCGTCACCGTGGCCCTATCAGCAGCCAGCCTGGGTGTTCAGCAGCCGGGAGCTTCCGCGCGTGGCGTCAGCCGCGCTTCACTTTGTCCGCGGTGACGTCAGGCCGGTTCACGCGGCGATGGTGCTGGCCGCGGGCGGCAAGAACGTCTGGGTTGTCGGGGGTGGCGATCTCGCAGGACAGTTCCACGACGCGGGCTTGCTCGACGAGATCATCGTTCAAGTCGGTTCCGTGACACTCGGCTCGGGCATGCCGCTGCTTCCGCGCCGTATCGTGTCACCGCCGCTGCAGCTCACGAGTGCACGGTTCGTGGGCCCCGGCTTCGCTGAGCTCACGTATTCAGTGCCTGTCAAACGATGACGTACAGCCAGTGCAGCGAGGCCACCCTTCGAAATTCCCGGCATGAGCCACCGCTTCATCCATCACATCGGCCTGGACATCGAAGAATCGGTGCCAGGTACGAACCGCTGCACGCTCGAGGTTCAGGGCATGCATCTGAATTCGACGGGCGCCGTGCACGGCGCAGTTCTTTTCGCGATGGCCGACACAGGCATGGGAAAGGCGCTCTACACCACATTGAACGCCGGTCAACTCTGTGCCACGATAGAATCCAAGATCAACTACTTCAAGCCGGTGCGCGAGGGAGTGATTGCCTGTGCCAGCAAGCTGGTGAATCGTGGCAAGTCGATCGCCTCGCTGGAGTCCACGATCACGGTCGGCCCCGAGGTGGTCGCCAGGGCATTCGGCACCTACACGGTGTTCGAGCGAAAAAATCAGAGTTCAGACTAGCGCTGGTCCCGCACCCAACTGTGTGCCAGTCAATGGCTTGGTTGGGTATTCGGACCGAATCACGCTGCATGCAGAGCCGAACTGGTTGATGCGACTTCTCTGGACTTCCATCGCACTGGCCACGTTGGTCTACCTCGGCCTGTGCGCGGCGCTTTTCGTGTTCCAGCGCTCAATGATCTACATGCCTCAGCCGCGCGCCGTGATGACCCCGCAGGCGCCTCTGCGCTTGCGGGTCGACGACGCCGAACTGGTCGTCAGCGTGCGGCCCCGCGCCGGCGCCAAGGCGCTGGTCTATTTCGGCGGCAATGCGGAAGACGTTTCGCTCAACCTCGATACCTTCGGCCAGTGGTTCCCCGAGCACGCGCTGTACCTGCTGCACTACCGGGGCTACGGCGGCAGCAGCGGCACGCCAGGCGAAGCGGCCATCCACAGCGACGCGGCGGCCTTGTTCCGGGCGGTGGCGGCGCAACACGCCGATGTCGCGATCGTCGGGCGCAGCCTGGGCGCGGGCGTCGCGGTACGGTTGGCAGTTGCGCAGCCCACGGCGTCACGGCTGGTCCTGATCACGCCGTTTCACAGCCTGACCGACATCGCCGCCGCGGCCTATCCCTTCGTGCCGGTTCGCTGGCTGCTGCGCGACACATACGAATCGGGTCGGGTCGCGCCGGGCATCCGGATGCCGACGACGATCATCGCGGCCGAGCACGACGAAGTGGTTCCACTGGCCAACACCGCAAAGCTGTTCGCCTGCTTTGCCAGCGGTGTGGCGACGATGAAGGTGATTCCTGGCGCCGGCCACAACACGCTGGACAGCCAGAACGTGTACCGGGTCGTGCTGCAGGCGGCGCTGTGACGGAATGCGGGCGCATGTGCGAAGCCCGTTGCCGCCCGTGCGGAACATGAAGGCGGCGCTGGCCTGGGCTTTCGCACTGCTCGCCGTCGGAGCACACGATGCCGACGCGCGCCGCAACGGTGGCGTGCGCCCGCAGGCGATCGACATGGTCGTCATCCACTCGACGGGCGGCCCGACCTGCGACGTGAAAACCGGCAAGCCGATCTGGGTCGGCGCCGGCACCCTGGCCGACAACCTCAGCCACATCGAAGCGCACGCCACGCTTGGCATTCACTACATGATCGACCGGGACGGCACGCTGCGCGACAGCGTTCCGGAAGACCAACTGGCGCACCACGTGTTTCGCTTCAGCGGCCGCTCGATTGCGATCGAACTGATCAACGACGGCGACGGACTCGACCCATTCCCTGACGCGCAACTGGCCGCACTGGTCAGCCTGCTGCGCGACATTCAGCGGCGCCGCGGCATCCAGCGCGATGGAATCGTGCGGCACTCCGATCTCGACCATGCGCCGCTGCCGTGCGACCCGACCCAGCGCCGTAAAGTCGACCCGGGCGCGGCGTTTCCGCATGAATGGGTTCTGGAGCGTGTGTTCGAATGATTCCAGCGCCTCGGCCGCGTTCTGACAACCGGCCCCTGGTTGCGCCACGGCACTCGAAATGCTCGCCAATGCCATCACCGTCCCACCGGAGCTAGCTGTGCACAACACCATTCTTCAGTTCTGGTTCCATGAGATTGCGCCCGCGCAACGCTGGAAGGTCGACCCTGCATTTGACCGTGTCATCGTCGAGCGATTCTCTGAAGTTCATGAACAGGCGAATCGCTGCGAGCTGTTCGAATGGCGCAAGGAACCCGGCGGGCGCCTGGCGGAAATCATCGTGCTCGACCAGTTCTCGCGAAACATGTATCGCGGCAGTCCGCTCGCCTTCGCAAGCGACCCGTTGGCATTGGCGCTTGCGCAGGAGGCCGTGGCCGCGAAGGCCGACCTTGCGCTCACGCCAGATGAACGCAGCTTCTTGTACATGCCGTACATGCACAGCGAATCGAAGCGGGTTCACCAGGTCGCAGAGCGCCTCTTCAGGACGAACGGCGTTCAAAGCAACCACGACTTCGAACTGCGGCACAAGGCCATCATCGACCGTTTCGGTCGCTACCCGCATCGCAACGCGATTCTCGGCCGCGAGTCGACCGATGAAGAACTTGCGTTTCTCGCGTTGCCGGGGTCGAGCTTCTAAGGTGCGGGCATGGCGCGAGAAGGTTGAAGCATGCTGACGCTCTACGGATCCCAAGGCTCCGGCTCCGCTGCCATCGAATGCGCGTTGCGCTGCTGCGAGTTGAACTACAGCGTCGTCAGGGCATCGACCTGGGAAGCCGATTCGGCCCGCGAAGAACTCACCCGCATCAACCCGCTGGGGCAGATCCCCACGCTGGTCCTCGAAGACAGGACCGTGCTCACGGAAAGCGCTGCCATCCTCATCCACCTCGGCCTTCAGTATCCCGAGAGTGGGCTGTTGCCGAAATCGGTGAAGGCCAGGGCGATGGCCATGCGTGGCCTGGTGTTCATTGCCAGCAACTGCTACAGCGCGATCAGCGTGGGTGACTATCCTGAACGCTGGACGACGTCCACGTCGACGGCCGCGCGCGAGAAAGTGCGCCAGGCGGCGCGGCGCCAGCTGCATCGGTCGTGGGATGTCTTTGCCGATACGTTCGCGGCGCGGCCGTTCCTGTCGGGCCGCGCTCCGGGCGCGCTGGACTACCTGGCCGCGGTGGTGTCGAAATGGTCAGGCGCTCGACAGCATCTGGCAACAAGCCGGCCGGCATTCTGGCAGGTGCTTGAACGCATCGACACGAACCAACAGGTGTCCGAGGTGTTTGCCAGGCACTGGCCGACCGACGCGCTTGACCCGTGAGGCCCGCTCCGGCAGCATCGGTGACCATGGACTTCAACACCTGGCTCGTCTACCTGATCGCGGCGATCGGCCTGTCGCTGTCGCCGGGGCCGAACGGTTTGCTCGCGTTGACGCATGGCGCCCTGCATGGCCGCCGCAAGGCGCTGTACACGATCTTCGGTGGGTCGCTGGGGTTCGTCGCCGTGGTTGCGCTGTCGATGTTCGGCATCGGCGCATTGCTCAAGACCTCGCTGGTCTGGCTGGCCGTGATGAAGTGGGTCGGCGGGGCGTACCTGGTGTGGCTTGGCATTCAAGTCTGGCGCTCGCCGCCGATCGGAATCGACATTCCCGTCGCCGAGCAACCTCGAGCGGGCTGGTCGCTGTTTCGCCAGGGGGCGTTGTCGGCGCTGACCAATCCCAAGGGGCTGCTGTTTTTCGCGGCGTTCCTGCCCCAGTTCATCGACCCGGCACGCAGCCTGTTCGTTCAGTTCCTCGTCATGGCCGGGACGTTCGCCGGCATCGAAATCTGCACCGAGCTGTTCATCGCCAGCATGGCCCAACGCATCCGCCCGTGGCTGCGGCGCGTCGGGCGGCGTTTCAACCAGGCCTGCGGCGGCGTGTTCATCGCGATCGGGGTCGCGCTGCCGCTGCGCAGCTGATCGCTGCGAAGTCGATCGCTGCGAAGTCGATCGCTGCGCCCGCCGTGTTGCACAACTGGTAGATTCGACCCCTCTCTTCGCCACGCCTTCGGAGGTTGCGATGTCAGATTCACCGAACCCAATCGCCGTCATCGCTGCCGACGTTCCGGTTCGCAGCAAACCCTCGGTATACCCCGAACCGTTCAGGTCACAGATGGCAGGCCGGCTCAAGCGGCCGCTGGGTGATCTGTTCGGGCTGTCCAATTTCGGCGTCAACCTCACGCGGCTGGTACCCCGCGCCGTGTCGGCCTTGCGCCACGCGCACACCCGACAGGATGAATTCATCTACATCCTGGAAGGCCGCCCGACGCTGCACACCGACGCTGGGGCGACCCTGCTTGGACCGGGAATGTGCGCCGGCTTCAAGGCCGGTACCGGCAACGCCCACCGCCTGGTGAACGACACGCCCGACGACGTGGTGTACCTCGAGGTCGGCGACCGAAGCGCGGGTGACGCGGCCAGCTACCCGGACGATGACCTCCAGGTCACGCGCGTCGATGGGCAATGGACTTTCGCGCATCGCGACGGTACACCCTACGCATGAATCTGCAGCCGCTGTGCAGACCAGTGCGCCGCCGCTCAAGGGCGTCGACCACATTCATGTTTTCGTGTCCGACCGCGCGGCGGCGCTGGTCTGGTACCAGGCGGTGCTGGGCTTGCGGGTGGTTGCGGAACTTGA
>JANNKS010000657.1:0-1643 GCA_031396425.1 Rhizobacter sp.
AGACCGAACTCGGCCAGTCGCAGATGGAACTGATCGTCGCCGGCACCGAAGCTGCGGTGCTGATGGTCGAGAGTGAAGCCCAGCAGCTGAGCGAAGAGGTGATGCTCGGCGGCGTCGTGTTCGGCCACGAGCAGGGCAACATCGCCATCAACGCGATTCATGATCTGGTGCGCGACGCTGGCAAGCCGGCCTGGGACTGGGCGGCCCCGGCGAAGGACGAAGCGTTCATCGCGAGGGTTGCGGCAGTCGCCGAAGCGCCGCTGCGTGCGGCCTACCAGATTCGCTCGAAGCAGGCCCGCACCCATGCGTGCCGCGAAGCGTACGCGCTGACCAAGGTGGCCTTGAAGGAGCAGGGCGCCGCGTTCGACGAAGTCAAGCTCGAAGGCATGCTGTTCGACATCGAGGCGCGCATCGTGCGCAGCCAGATCCTCGCCGGCGAGCCGCGCATCGACGGCCGTGACACGCGCACCGTGCGCGCGATTGAAATCCGCAACAGCGTGTTGCCGCGCGTGCACGGCTCGGCGCTGTTCACCCGGGGTGAAACGCAGGCACTGGTGGCCGCGACCCTGGGCACCGCCCGCGATGCGCAGCGGATCGATGCACTCGCAGGCGAGTTCACCGAGCACTTCATGCTGCACTACAACATGCCGCCGTTCGCGACCGGCGAAACCGGCCGCGTCGGCACACCGAAGCGGCGCGAAATCGGCCATGGCCGGCTGGCCAAGCGGGCCCTGGTGGCGGTGCTGCCGAGCCAGGCTGATTTCCCGTACTCGATGCGGGTGGTCTCCGAGATCACCGAATCGAACGGTTCATCGTCAATGGCCTCGGTGTGCGGCGGCTGCCTCGCGCTGATGGACGCCGGCGTGCCGCTCAAGGCGCATGTGGCCGGGATTGCGATGGGCTTGATCAAGGAAGCGAACCGCTTCGCGGTGCTGACCGACATTCTGGGTGACGAAGATCACCTCGGCGACATGGACTTCAAGGTCGCCGGCACCACGACGGGCATCACCGCGCTGCAGATGGACATCAAGATCCAGGGCATCACGAAAGAGATCATGCAGGTTGCACTGGCGCAGGCCAAGGAAGCGCGCCTGCACATCCTGGGCAAGATGGTCGACGCGATGGGCGAGTCCAAGACCGAGGTGTCGCAGTTCGCGCCGCGCCTGTACACCATGAAGATCCACCCGGAGAAGATCCGCGACGTGATCGGCAAGGGCGGTGCGACGATCCGTGCACTGACCGAAGAAACCGGCACCACGATCGACATCGGCGAAGACGGCACGATCACGATCGCTTCAACCGACGGCGACAAGGCCGCCTATGCGAAGAAGCGTATCGAGGAGATCACGGCCGAAGTCGAGGTGGGCAAGGTCTACGAAGGCCCGATCACGAAGATTCTCGACTTCGGTGCGCTGGTCAACCTGATGCCCGGCAAGGACGGGTTGCTGCACATCAGCCAGATCGCGCACCAGCGCGTCGAGAAGGTCACCGACTTCCTGAAGGAAGGCCAGATCGTGCGCGTCAAGGTGCTCGAGACCGACGAGAAGGGCCGCGTCAAGCTGTCGATGAAGGCCTTGCTCGACCGCGACATGGCGCCGCACCACGACTGATCTGCAACGCGGGGCCGACGCGGCGACGCTCGA
>JANNKS010000661.1:0-24782 GCA_031396425.1 Rhizobacter sp.
TGTGGACGGTGGTGAACGAGCGCGACGAAATCGGCAGCGACCTGGTGCCCGACTACATGACCTCGGTGCGCGACGGTGGCTTCTACGGCTGGCCTTACAGCTACTACGGCCAGAACGTCGACGCCCGCGTGACGCCGCCGCAGCCCGAACTGGTGGCGCGCGCAATCTCCCCCGACTACGCGCTCGGGCCGCACACCGCTTCGCTGGGGCTGGCGTCGTCGATCGGCACCACGCTGCCCGCCGCGTTCGCGAACGGCATGTTCATCGGCCAGCATGGTTCGTGGAACCGGCGTCCGCACAGCGGCTACAAGGTGGTCTTCGTGCCGTTCGACGGCGGCAAGCCCTCCGGCGCCCTGCCTGTCGACGTGCTCACCGGTTTTCTCAGCGAAAACGGCAACGCCTACGGCCGGCCGGTCGGCGTGGCGCTCGACAAGACCGGGGCGCTGCTTGTCGCCGACGATGTGGGCAACGTGGTGTGGCGCGTCAGCGCGGTGCGCTGAACAAGGCACCGCCCATGGCGCGTCGACCCGGCTGGCGCGGCATGTTCCCATCTGCCATGCCGGTGACTTTCCCGCGCCCACGCCGCTGCGTGCTGGTGTGCCTGATCGGCTTGCTCGGCCCGGCCGGTTGCAGCAGCCTGCCGACCATCGTGCCCGACCTGGCGCGCCGCCCCGCCACACCCGTGCAACTCGAAGGGGCGCGCGGGCCGCTCTCGGCCGCACAGAGCAAGGCGATCCTCGACGGCCTGCGCAATCGCAGCCCGAACACCGACATCTTCGATCGCCACCTGGCGATCGAGGAAGCCATCGTCGGCAGCCCGCTGACGGTCGGCAACCGGGTGCAGCTGCTGCAGGACGGGCCGGCCACCTACCGGGCGATGCTGGCCGCGATCAACGCCGCGCGTGACCACATCAACATGGAAACCTACATCCTCGACGACGACGACGTCGGCCGCCAGTTTGCGCAGGCGTTGATCGCCAAACAGCGCCAGGGCGTGCAGGTGAACCTGATCCGCGACAGCGTGGGCACCATCGGCACACCGGCGGCGTTCTTCGAGCGGCTCGCAGCGAACGGCATCCAGGTGCTCGAGTTCAACCCGCTCAACCCGCTGGCGGTGCGCAAGGACTGGGAGTTGAACCAGCGCGACCATCGCAAGCTGCTGATCGCCGACGGACGCATCGCGTTCCTCGGCGGCATCAACATCAGCAGCGTGTACTCGGGCGGATCGGCGAAGCCGGCAGCGCGCACGCCCACCGTGCGCGCGCCGGTTCGTGCGGTCGGCGGCGCGATGGGCGGCAGCCCCGCCGCCAGCCCCGAAGCCAGCCCCGAAGCCGGGCCCGAGGGAGCCCTGGCATGGCGCGACACCGATCTGCAAGTGCAGGGCCCGGTGGTGGCCGAATTGCAGAAGCTGTTCCTCGCCACCTGGGCCGCACAGAAAGGCGCACCGCTGGCGCCGAAGGACTATTTTCCGCGCCTCGAGAACGTGGGCAAGCAGGTGGTGCGCGCCATCGGCAGCTCGCCCGACGAGCCCTACAGCCTGATCTACGCCACGCTGCTGTCGTTGATCGCCAGCGCCGAGACCAGCGTGCACATCACGAACGCCTATTTCGCCCCCGACCCGCAGCTGCTCGCGGTGCTCGAGGCAGCGGCCGGGCGCGGCGTCGACGTGAAGCTGATCCTGCCGAACCAGACCGATTCGTGGCTCGTCTTTCACGCCGGGCGCGGCTACTACGACCGGTTGCTGCGTTCCGGCGTGAAGATCTACGAGCGGCGCGACGTGATCCTGCACTCCAAGACAGCGCTGATCGACGGCGTCTGGGCCACCGTCGGCTCGACCAACCTCGACTGGCGCAGCTTCCTGCACAACCACGAGCTGAATGCGGTCGTGCTCGGCGCCGAGTTCGGCGGCCAGGTGCAGGCGATGTTCGAGAAGGACCTGGCGGCGTCCGAGGCCATCACGCTGGAGCAGTGGCGGCGCCGCGCGCTGACGCTGCGCGTGAAGGAGCTGTTCGCACGCGCCTGGGAATACTGGCTCTGAGGGCGGCGCGCCACGACGCCGCGGCGCCCTCAGCCGTAGGCGCGAACCTACGCTCTTCAGGCCTGCCCGACTAGGTGCGGTGGCGCGTCGCGCCGATTCACACGCCTGCGTGCCGGGCGCACATTGGATCTCAGGCACCCGGTACGGGCGCCCCCGCGATACCCATCAACGAATGAGAGGTTTTCCATGAAGGCGCGCATCCTGATGACCTACTGTTCCGTCTCGGCCCTGGCGCTGATGACGGCCTGTTCCGCCAATCCGCCCCGCAACGAAGCGGTGCTGAGCGCACCGGTGGCGCCCGCACCGACGGCCAGCGCGCGCCAGTTCGGCAACGTGAGCAGCATCGACACGGTGCCCGTCGCCTCGCGCACCTCGGGCGGCGGCGCGGTGCTCGGTGCCGTGCTCGGCGCGGTGATCGGCAACCAGGTCGGCTCGGGCACGGGGCGCGCGGTGGCCACCGGCGCGGGCGCGGTCGGCGGCGGCCTGATCGGCAACCAGATCGAAAAGCACAAGCAGAACCCGAGCGACATCTACCGCGTCGGCGTACGACTGGACAACGGTCGCATCGAAACCTTCGAGTACCAGCGCATCGACGACTTGCGCGTGGGCGACCGGGTGAAGGTCGAAGGTGGGCAACTGCATCGCGTCTGAGGCGCCCGTGCCTTCATCCGCGGCGGGCCGGTGTCGGCCCGGCGCCGCGCGTGCGGTGACAGGAACGAGTTGCGTGCGCTGTCGAACAGACACGCCGCAACGACGCCGCTAAAAACAGGCCTCAGGTTGCCAACGCGTCGACACAGCCCGGCGGGGCCGGCGCACGGCGCCGTTGACGTGCCGCCAATCACTCGCCTCACCAAGGACTTCCATGACCACACCCGTCCCTTCTCCCCCCGCCAAGGTCAAGGACCTGCCGCAGCAACAGACCGATTTCACTGCGGAAGGCTCACCGCCTCCCGGCAAGGTGGCGACAACGCCGCCCGTCACGCCGCAAACACCCACCACGCCGGCTCCCGCTGCAACGCCGGGAGCCGCCCAGCGGCGCAAGGCGGGCGCGGGCCGCGCGGCTCGGCTCGCGGGCGCCGCACTGCTCGTCGCGGTCCCCCTGGCAGCCTCGGCGATCGGTGTCGTGAACCACACCACGGGCCCGTCCGACGGCCGCAGCGAACACGTCTGGCGCTTCGATGACGAGCGGCGCTTCGACGACGAACGCAGCGACCGCTCAGGCCGCGGCTTTGGTGGCGAACGGCGCGAGCACGGCGACGACGACGACGCCACGCGCAGCTTCGACGACTCGAAGCATCATCACGGCTGGCGTTCGCACGACAAGCATGAGATGGACTGGAAGGACTTCGGTCGCCACAAGTCGGACAAACACGACCACAAGTTCAAGCACGATGGCGACCGCGACGACGATGACAACGACAACGGTGTGCCGCCGACGTCGCCGGTGCCCGAGCCCGGCATCATGGCGCTGCTGCTCGCCGGCCTGGGTGCGGTCGGTTTCATCGCACGGCGCCGCCGCCCTTCGTGAGCCCACGGCCATCCGCAGGAGGACTTCACCATGATGCAACCCCCACCGATCGGGTTTCCGGAGTTCGAGAGCCCGGAGCACTGGAACAGTGAGTTGACCTCGGAAGGCCTGTCGGCGCCGGCACGCACGGCCGGCTCGTTCGCCGCCATCACGCATCGGCCCGCGAACACACCACCGCGCACGCTCGCCGAAGTTTTCCGCATGGCCTGGACGATGCCGTGGCGCAACGGCCGCTGAGCGAGCGCGGCCGCGCACACCCGCAAGCACACCCACCAGCATGACCCGCACGTCCCACCGGGCACAGCTGCGCGACCACGACGCGCTCGAACTGCTGCGGCGCGATCATGAGGCCATCAAACATCTGTTTGACGCCTACGAGCGCCTCGTGCGGCGGCGCGCCGATCCGGAACGAAAGGCCACCGTGGTCGGGCGGCTGTGTTGTGCACTCAGCCTGCATTTGCAGGTCGAAGAGGAAGTCTTCTACCCGGCGGCCCGCGCCGTGCTGGCGAAAGCGGCCGTGACGTTTCGCGCACTGGACGACCATGACGACGCCAAGGCGCTGATTGCCAGGCTCGACGAGATGGAAGCCGGCGACGCCGGGTTCGACACCACCGTCGCCGCGCTGGGTGCCTGCATCGTGCCGCACATGAACGAAGAACAGGACACAGTCTTTCAGGCGGTGCAACAGGCTGGCCTGGACACGGCCGCCCTGGGCCGGCGCCTGGCGCAGCGCCAGAAACTGCTCAGGGAAGACGTGACACGCATCGGCCTGCCGCACTCTGCGGGCGCCGTGGCGAGCTGGCCCGTCCCCTGCCGCCTGGCGACGCCGTAGCTGGCGCTTCGCTCCTGCACCCCCCGACCGTCACACCCGTTGCATCCCGAGGAATCATGAACAGCCCGAATTTTCAAACCACCGAGGTCGGCACCGCGACGCTCCACATGGCCTGGGCGAACGCGAATGCGTTGGCCGACGGCGTGCGCCTGGACACCTTCGAGCCGCTCACCCGTGCCGCCTTGCCCAGCCTGAATTCCGACATGGACAGCGACGATTGGGACGACCTGCTGAACGCCGTCAAGACCCGGCTGCGCCAGACGGTGGGCGAACAGAGCGCGGCCATGCCACCGCCCAGCGTGCGTGACGCGGCGGGCCAGGTGCAGAGCAGCGTGCTGGAGTGCGTGCTGGCGCTGGACCAGTTGCACACGACGCTGGCGCATGAACTCGGCCGGCGCCGCCAGCTCGAGCGCAAGGTGCTTGACGCTCAGATCGCGCTGGCGCAGGCGCGCGCCGAACTCGCGGGCACGCGGGCACGCAGGCCGGCGAACGTCGTGCACGTCATCTCGCGCGGCATGACAGCCTGACCTCGTTGCCGAACCGCAGTTTCTTCCGCGAGCGTCTCGCCGACGCCCTTGCCCACGCCCAGCCCGGGCGCCAGACCCTGGCGTTGCTCTACCTCGACCTGGACGGCTTCAAGCCGATCAACGATGTACACGGGCACGACGTCGGCGACGAACTGCTGCGCGTCGTCGCGTCGCGCTTGACGCGCGCGGTGCGTTCCGAAGACATGGTGGCCCGGCTCGGCGGCGACGAATTCGCCTGCTTGCTCGACGGCATGCCGCCCGGCCGGGTACAGCTGGTGCGCCTGGCGCGCAAGGTGTTCGACGCCGTGTCGGCGCCGTTGAAGTTCGGCGCGATCAACCTGGTGGTGCGCCCGAGCATCGGCATCGCACTGTGCCCGACCGATGGTGAAACCGCCGAGGCGCTGCTCAAGAATGCCGACACCGCGATGTACCGCGCGAAGCGCCAGCACAGCGGTTATGCCTTTTTCGATCAGCGTGCCGGCACCTGATTGAAGACGGGTGCGCGTCCACCGCGCCGCTGCTCAGCCGGGCGGCTCGGCCCGCGACGGCGGCCGGTGTTGTTCCTGAAAGAGCGACGTCAACACCGCCATCCAGGAGCGTGAGGGCACCTGCGCGATCGCCCGGGCGATGAGCTGCGGCAACAGGCCGGCGAACAACGCGGGCGTGAGCAAGCCGCGCCAGGAGCGAACCCGGAACAGGAATGCACCGACCAGTAACGCCCCGGCAACCAGGGCCAGCGGGTGGCGCTGCGCGAATGGACGCACCGCAGAATTCGCCGCGTCTTCGGCGACGCTGCCTGCGACGCGCAGCGGGTGCCCTGCCCACCAGGCGGCCAGTGCTTCGATGATCGCGCCCGCGCCGGGAATCGACTTCAGCGTGTCCAACCAGGCCCCGGCCGGACCGGCCGCGCGCGCGGCGCTCGCGCCGCGGCGCGGCACCGCCGCTTCGCGCAGGGCCTCGCGCACGCGTTCGCGTGAGTGCGCCAGCCGCACTGCGGGCGACAGCAGGGGCGTTTCATCGGCCCCGGGCAACACCGCGCTCATGCCACCGCGCTCATGCGGCACTCACTTCGCGCAGCAATGTCATGTCGGCCTGCACCTGGCGCCGCACGCTGTCGAAGGCGCCACCCGGGCTGCCGAGCCGGCGCGCGGCCCACAGGCATCCCAGGGCCAGCAGCGCGGGAAGCAATGGCGCGGCAATCAAGGCCCAGGGCGCCTGAATCTGCGCCGCGGGAATCACGGCCCACAGCATCAGCGCAACGCCCGCAAGCACCGCTGTCACCACCAGGCCACACAGCGCCACGGCGTTCAACACGGCCTGGCGTTTCCAGATGGCCGAGACCGCACCGACCTCCTCTGCCACCAGTTCCGCGTACGCCTGCGCGTGCTCGGCAAACCAGTGCGGCCGATCCACGAACAGGCGCAGCAGCGGATGCAGCATCGCGCTCAGCTCTCAACAACAGGGAACAACAGGGCGACGACACTGCGCCGCACCGGCGCACGCCCGCGCGATGACGCTCGGCGCCGCCATGTCAGCTGCGGTGGCGCGAGCCGCTCATCAGGTTGACCAGCGCCATCAACGCGGCTCCAGTCGCGGCGGCGATCAGCATCGCCTTCACCGGTTCTTCCTTGACGTAGTTGACGGTGGTGTCAGAGACACGCAGCGCCTTGTCGCGCAATTGCTGTGTGCCGTCGCGCACCGCGTCGACGCTTCGATGCGCCAGCGCGCTGGCCTGCTCGGCGGTGCGGTTCAGCAGCGGTGCTGCCTGTTGCCGCAGACCCTGCACCGAATCGGCCATGCCGTCGAGTGCTTGATTGGCGACGCGCTGCGTCGACTTGATCGCACTGTCGGCCGATTGGGCGGCCAGGTCGGCCAGGCGGTTGCTCTGGTTTTGCGGATCGGTGAGGGCGTTGGTGATCATCGGATTTCCTTGGGTGAGGGTTGCGGTGGATGGAAACGGTGCAGGCCGGCCGGGCGGGCCGGCCGGGTGTCAGGCCTTCTTGATCAGCCCGAACAGGAAGCTGGCCACGGCCAGGATCGCGAACACAATGAACAGGATCTTGCCGATGCCCACGGCACTGGCGGCAATGCCGCCGAAGCCGAACACAGCAGCGATCAGGGCGATGACGAAAAACACGACGGCGTAGTGCAACATGGCGAACTCCAGGTGAATCGGGCGGCCTTGCGCCGAAGGTGCAAGGGCTTCACAACGTGTCACGCTGCGATGTTGCCAGTGTGGTCTTCGCCGCGATGGAAAACGATAGGCTGCGCCGCCGGCGCGCTGTCGGCTCAGCGAGCAAACGCGCGTAGGACAGCGCCGACAGGCTCGCCCGCGCGGCCCAGGCGTCCCGCGTCAGGCCGGCACCAGTGTCGACTGCGGCAGCCGCACCCGGATCAGCGTGCCCCGTCCGGGCGCCGACTCGAGCGCCAGGCTGCCGCCTTCGGCTTCGACGCGATAGCGCATGCCCATCAACCCGTAGACGGAATGGCGCTTTGCGCTCGGGTCGAAGCCCACACCATCGTCGCGCACCGTCACTTCCACCTCGGCACCCCGGGCAGCCAAGCCGACCCAGACGTTGCGCGCCTTCGCGTACTTGCTGATGTTCGTGATCGCTTCCTGCACCAGCCGGTACACCACCAGTTCGGCGCTGGCCTCCAGTTCGACGGGCTCGAGCGCAAGATGCACCTCGACGTTGGTCAGCTTCGCGAAATCGCGCACCAGGATCTCGAGCGTCGCCACCAGGCCGAGGTTGCTGAGCGTTGACGGCCGCAGGTCTTCGATGATGCGCCGACCCAGCGCAATGCTGCTGTTCAGCGTTTCGACCAGGTGCGCAAGCCGCTCCAGCGCCTCTGGCGCGGTGCCGGCCAGGCGCGAACGGATGCGCGCCGCGTCGAGCTTGGCCGAGGTGAGCAGCGCGCCCAGTTCGTCGTGCAGGTTGCGCGCCAGCTTGTTGCGTTCGTCTTCGCGCGCGGTCTGCAGATGGTCGGCGAGTTCGGTCAGCTGCGCGGTGCGCAGCGTGACTTCGACCTCCAGGCGGTCGCGTTCGGCCTGAACCGTGCGTTTCAGGTCCTGTTCGTGCTTTTCGGCCGCGGTGGCCTGGCGCAGGAACAGGAACAGCGCCAGCAGGCTGATCGCACTCAGCGCCGCCATGCCGAAGCGGCTGAGCAGCAGCGTGTTGTAAAGCTCGCCACGCCGATCAGTGACATTTGATGTTTCACGGGCCAGCAGACCGGCGCCGAGTGCGCGCAGGGCCTCCATCTTCTCTTTGCCGATGTCGCTCAGCACGAGTTCGGTCGACGCCTCGACTTTCCCCTCGTCGTACAGGCGAATCGTCTCGGCCAGTTCCGACAGCCGGGTGTCGGTCAGGCTGTGCAGATCCTTGAGGGTCTGCATCGACCCGGGGTCGTCGCCGTAGTAGCGATCCAGATGGCGGAACGAATCGCCGATCTTCGCGATCGCCTTCTCGTACGGTTGCAGATACTCCTTGCGCCCGGTGAGCAGGTAACCGCGCTGGCCCGATTCGGCGTCCAGGATAGCCTGCGCCAGGTTCTGGATGCTCGCGCGCGACTCCTGCATCGCACCGAGTTGATTGAGTGAGCCGACCGCCTGCCAGTACGAGCCTTCGCTGATGAACATCATGCCGACCGCCGCAATGCAGGCCAGCGGAAAGACGAACGGGCTGCGTTTGACGACCGTGACGACATCCATGTTCAGCCCTGCCTCAAAAACGTGGGATCATCCGCTGTGCACAGAGAACCCACGCCATGATTCGAATTGCCATCGTTGACGACCATGCCATCGTGCGCGCCGGGCTGCGCCAGTTCTTCGCCGACCAGATCGACTTCGCCGTCGTCGCCGAGGCGAGCAACGGCCGCGAGGCGCTCGACATCGTGCGCAAGGCCGAGGTCGACGTGATCCTGATGGACATCGCGATGCCCGACCAGAGCGGCGTCGACGCGCTGGCGGCGATCAAGGCGCGCGCGCCGGACCTGCCGGTGCTGATCCTGAGCGGCTTCGCCGAGGAGCACTACGCCACCACGCTGCTGCGCCAGGGCGCGAGCGGCTACCTGAACAAGGACTGCGACCCGGAGGAAATCTGCCGGGCGATCCGCACTGTCTGCCGCGGCCGCAAGTACATCACCGCGGGCGTGGCCGAGCGGCTGGCCGAGGGCCTGAGCGGCGGGGGCGACAAGCCGCTTCATGAACAGTTGTCGGAGCGCGAACTGCAGGTGTTCCTGCGCCTGGCGAAGGGTGAAACGATCGGCCACATGGCCGAGAGCATGTCGCTCAGCGTCAAGACGGTAAGCACCTACCGCACCCGGGTGATGGAAAAGATGAAGCTCGAGTCCAACAGCGACCTCACCTATTACGCGTTGAAGAACGGCCTGATCCAGTAGCGCACCGTCAAACGAAGGCACCTTGACCGGTGTCGCCGCTGTGGCCGTTCGCCAGCTGGCCGCAGTACGCGATCAGTGCATCGATGTCGTTCGATTTGTCGAACACCCGGTCCGCGCCCAGTTCGAGGCACTTGCGGCGCATGTCCTGGGTCGCGTAATTGCTCAGCACGACCAGCTTGTGGCGTTGCGGCAGCCCGTTCGCCGCGCGCAGCACCCCCAGGCCCGAGCCGCCCTTCAGGAAAATGTCGACGATGAGCAGGTCGAACTGGTTGCTCGGCCGCGTCAGCCAATGCACCGCCGTGGCTTCTTCTTCGGCGGTGCCCACCACTTCGACCGGCACCAGTTCTTCCAGCGTCGCGATCAGATCCTCGCGGATCATCGGGCTGTCTTCGACGATGTAGGTCTTGAGCGGTGGCATGAACGGCGGAAGTGTAGGGGACTCAGGGACCTGTGGCACATGCACCGCTTGACCGATGACCAATGACGGCGCCGCCCGCCCGGTGCTTGCACAGGCCGTTGGCACGCAGAAGACTGCCCGAGTGTGCGCGTTCAGACGCCGCGCCGCCATCGGGCAGCGGCGCGCCGGCCTGTCGGACGATTCCTACACGCCGCACCCGGGTCGGCCGGTTCGCACGCATCAGTGCCATCCTCGCTGCTTCAGGCAGTTTCACGCGGCTGCCGCCGGCGTCACCGGCGCGTCGTGTTCGATGCGCCCGTCCACCAGCTCGATCACGCGGTCGCAGCGCGCCGCCAGGCGCGGGTCGTGCGTGACCACCAGGAACGAGGTGTGCAGCTCGGCGTGCATGCGCCGCATCAGCGCGAACACTTCGTCGGACGCGGCGCGGTCGAGGTTGCCGGTGGGCTCGTCGGCCAGCACCAGCGGCGGCTCGAGCACCAGCGCCCGCGCGATCGCGACGCGCTGCTGCATGCCGCCCGACAGCTCGCCCGGGCGCTTGGCCATTGCGTCTGCCAGCCCGACCGCGGCCAGCACAGCGCGCGCGCGTTCAAGCTGCTGCGGCGTGACGCGCCCTTCGCGCATCAGCGCAGGCAGCGTCACGTTTTCGAGCGCCGTGAAGGCCGGCAGCAGGTGGTGGAACTGGAACACGAACCCGAGTGCCGAGCGGCGCCGCAACGTCAGGCCCGCGTCGTCCAGGCCGCTCGTCTCCTGGCCCTGGATGCGGTAGCTGCCGGCGGTCATCGGCTCGAGCAGGCCGACGATGTTGAGCAGCGTGCTCTTGCCCGAGCCCGAAGGCCCGATCAGCGCGACGAACTCGCCGCCGCGCAGCGCGAACGAGACGCCGTGCAGTACCTCGGCGGCGTTCGGCCGGCCGAGGTTGTAGCTCTTGCGGATGTCGCTGAGTTCGATCAGCGGGGCGCCCTCGGCATTCACGTGGCGGGCCTCAGAGGTGGGGAGGCCATCACATCCGGATCGCCTGCGCCGGGTCGAGCGCCGCGGCGCGCCGGGCCGGCGCCACCGCGGCCAGCACACCGCACAGCGTGGCGATGCCCGCCACCTGCAGGGCCAGGCGCGGCGCGAGCGTGATCACGAACAGCGGCAACCCGTCGGAGCCGCGCACGAAGGTCGTGAAGAGCCAGATCAGCGCCACCGCGAGCAGCACACCGAGCATCGAGCCGAGCGCACCGACGATCGCGCCCTGCAGCAGGAAGATCCGCAGCACCTGGCCTTGCGTCGCGCCCATCGCGCGCAGGATGCCGATCTCGCGGCGTTTCTGCACCACCGACACCACCAGCACGCTGGCAATGCCAAGCACCACCACCACCATCACGACACCGCGGATCAGCGCCGTGCTCACCGACTGCGCGTTCAGCGCCGACACCAGTTGCGCGTTCGCCTCCTGCCAGCTCTCCACCTTGTAGGGGAAGCGTCGCGCGAGGTCGGCGGCCAGCGTCTGCGCGACCCAGACGTCGACGAGCGCGAGGTCCAGGCTGGTTGCACCCCCGGGCAGGCCGACCAGGCTCTGCGCGGCGCGCAACGGCACGATCACGGTGCGCCGGTTCAGCTCGCGCACGCCCAGGTCGACCAGTGCCGTGACACGCAATGCATCGGCGACGGTGCCGGTGACCAGGTTCACGCGGTCGCCGACGCGCACCCCCAGGTCGTCGGCGAGTTCACGGCCGATGATGCCTTCGCCCGGGCCGAGGCGCGCCACGCCGTCGACGACCTTCGAGCGCAGGTGCACGATGCGGTCGTAGCGGTCGAGGTCGACCCCCATCAGCGCGATCGATTTGCTCGCTTCGCCGCGCACCGCCAGGCCGGCGCCCGACACCATCGGCGACACCGCCGCCACTGCGGGCAGTGCTTCCAGCACCAGGGTCAAGGCCTGCCAGTTCGCAATCGACCGCGGGCGCTGCGCGCGCGCCTGCGTCTGCACCAGTTCGCTGCTGCCGGGCTCGGGCACACGCGCCGCCAACACCGCATCGTCGCGCGCACTCACCGTCACATGCGCCTGGGCACCCAGGGTCTTGTCGAGGGTGTTGCGCTGCAGGCCCGTGATCAGCGCCGAGATGTAGGCCACCACCGCCACGCCGGCGGCGACACCGACAATGATCAGCACGCTCTGCATGCGCCCCTCGCGCAGGAAGCGCACCGCCACGCGGCGCTCGAACCCCAGCCAGCCGGCGTTGAACATCTCAGTGGTCCATTGCGCGATGCGCCACGCGCGACGCATGTAGCCAGCCGGGGCTGCGAAGGACCAGCTTGCGGCCCTTTGGCGAAGTTCGTTGCTGCACGCACCCCCGCCTCCGCGCGAGGGCAGGTGGCCCGGGGTACGTTCTCCGGCCCACGCTCGCGGGGCACCTGTTGTGGCCCACGGCGCGCAGCGCCATCAACACCGGCCAAGCTCGCCACGGACCATGACACCGCGAATGGGGCCTCCGACCGTACCCCAAACCACCTGCCCCGTCACCGCAGAGGCCCCCCTTCTCGTGGCGGGCCACCGGTGGTTGAAGCAGGGCGGTGGTGGTGCCCCCGGGCGGAGGCCCCATTCGCGGTGTCATGGCTCTTGGCGCGCCTGGATCGTGTTGACGCGGCTGGCCGTTGCGGGTCTCGGTGGCGCCCCGCGAGCGTGGGCCGGAGAACGGGGGCGCCGCCAGCGCCCTGGGGCACAGTCGCTGGTGGGCTGGGCCTGCATGGACAAACGGGTTTCGCTCGAAGCCCCGGGCCACCTGCCCTCGCCCGGAGGATGGGGTGCGCGCGGCGACGAACGGCGCCAAAGGGCCGAAAGCCGCCCTGCGCACCTTATTCAATGCGGTGCGTTTCACTTCACCGGCCCATCGCGTTGCTCATCGCCGAGCCCGGGTCTTCGCCGGTGCCGGTGCGCCTGGCCGAGGGCCGAACGCCGCCGGCAGCGCCGGCTGAATCGATGACCCCGACGCGCACGCGCTGGCCCGGCTTGGGCGCGGCGCCGAGCAGGACGCGGTCGCCTTCGGCCAGGCCGGCCAGCACCTCGGCAGCTTCGAGCGTGCGCAGACCCAGCCGCACCCTGCGTTCTTCGACGCGGCCATCGGAATCGACGCGCAGCACCGAAGTGGCCGCCGGACCCGTGCCGTTCAACGCGTCGACCGGTACCACCAGTGCGCGCTCGCGACGCGCCGTCTCGACCTCGATCGACAGCGTCATATCCTCGCGCAGGAAGGCAGGGGCCTGCTGCGGCAGCGAAAACTTCACCTCGATCGCACCGCGTTGTGCATCGACAAGCGGAGCGATGCTCTGCACGCGTGCGCTGAAGCGTTGCTCGGGAAAAGCATCGGCGAGCACGCTCGCCGCCTGGCCGACCTGGAGCTGCTCGAGAAAGCGTTCGTCAACCTGCGCGACGAGCTGCACCGGGCCGTTCAGCGCCAGGCTCAGCAACGCGCGACCGGGCTGCACGATCTGCCCGGGCTCGACAAGACGCGCCAGCACGCGGGCGTCGGCCGGTGCGCTCAGCACGGCCTGATCCAGGCGCGCTTTCGCTGCGGCGCTGGCCGACCGCGCGAGGGCAAGCAAGGCCTGCGCCTGCACAAGGTCGGTGCCCTGCTCGGCATTGGCGGCGCTTTGCGCGCGCGCGCCGGCCTGCTGCGCCTGGGCGACCGCCACGGCGCGCTGCGCTTCGTCGAGCCGCGCCTCGCTGACGAAGCCTTTCGCCACCAGGTCGCGGGTGCGCTCGAGCTCGGCCTGCGCGGCAACCAGCACCGAGTCGGCCTGCGCGACCGAGGCCTGCGCGCTGCTGCGCCCAGTGCTGCGCAGGCCGTCCAGGCGCGCGGCGGCCTGGCGTTCGCTCGCCTGCGCCTGCTGCAGCGCGGCGCGCAGCTCGTCGCTCTCGAGCCGGACCAGCGCTTCACCCTGGCGCACCGTTGCGCCTTCGAGCACCGTGACCTGCACGACGCGCCCGGTCAGCGTGCTGCCCACATCGACTCGCGACGAGGTGGCGACGCGCCCCGAAAACTGCAAGGTGCGCACCAGCGGGGCCATCTGGACGCGCACCGCCTGCACCAGCGGCGCGCGTTTGATCCACCAGGCGAGCCCGGCGGCCATGAGCACGACAAGTGTGGCCAACAGGAGGATCGAACGGCGCGACATCAGCGAGATTCTTGCACCTTCGCACCCCGCGACGCGGCGCGGGCACGCCAGTTCACGCGCACACCGTGGCCGGCGCACTGCAGCGGCCGCCAGCGCGCGTGTTATGCGCGCCAGCGAACCGACGCTGCGCTGCGGTTCGAGTACGTTGAGGGTGCAGTCCCGCTGACTGTTGTGAAAGCCACGCTTTGAATCCTTCCCTGCCACTGGCCCTGATGGCGCTCATCGCCGCGGGGTGCGCCACTCCCCCCGGCACGCCAGCCGCACCGGACCGGCCCCTGAGCGACACCAGCGCGGCGGGGCCGGTTGGGCCACACGCAGCAACGAGCAGCCCCGGGCCGGCGGACACGAGCGACGCGGCGGACCGCTGGACTTCGTTCCGCGACTTCTGGTTCGATTCGAACCGCTCGGAACTGCAGGCCTTCGCCTCCGATCAGATTTCCGACATCGCGAACCACGTGCGTCGCCACCCTGAGCGGCGCGTCGGCATCGATGGCGCCATCGACCCGCGCCGTGCCGAACTGGCCAACCGTCGGCGCATCAGCATCCGCGATGCACTGCTGCGCGCGGGCGTGCCGGCAGATCGCATCGAGGCCGGCGACTTCGGCAACCCGCAGCTGCGGCGCGACCTGCGCGTCGAGGTGCTGGTCAGCGAGCGTTGAAGCGCGTAGGACATCTACTACGGCAGGTGGAGGTGCAGTCCGCTGTTCACGCCGCCATCCACGTCGAATACTGCAAGCATTCACCGTCGATCGTTGCTCCGCACTCATCCGCGCTGAGCATCGGCGGTTGCTGACCAAGAAACATCATGCATCCCGTTCTGAAAAACACCTTGGCTTTCGCAGGCGTCGCATTCGCCGCACAGGTCGGCGCGCAGGTCACGTTCTACGAGCGCGAGGGTTTCGAAGGCCGGTCTTTTTCCACCGAACGACAGGTCCGCAATTTCCAGCGCTCAGGCTTCAATGACCGCGCTTCTTCAGTCATCGTGCTGCAAGACCGCTGGGAAGTCTGCGAAGACGTCCGCTTCCAGGGCCAGTGCGTCGTGCTGCGGCCTGGCCGATATGCGTCGCTGGCTTCGATGGGCATGAACAACAGCGTCTCTTCGGTGCGCGCCGTGCGCGCCGACGCGCGCTTCGGCAACGATCGCTACGCACCCGCGCCGGTGCCGGTCTATGACAGCCGGCGGCGCCAGAACGAACAACTGTTCGAGGCCAACATCACGTCGGTGCGCGCCGTCGTCGGGCCCAGCGAACAGCGCTGCTGGACGGAACGCGAACAGGTTGGCCAGGGTCGGTCCGGCCCGAACGTACCTGGTGCGCTGGTGGGTGCCGTGGTCGGAGGCATTCTCGGCCACCAGGTCGGCGGCGGAACCGGCAAGGATCTCGCCACCGTGGGCGGCGTCGTTGCCGGCGGCGTGGTCGGCTCGAACGTCGGCCGCAATGCCGCACCCCCGCCCCACACCCAGGACGTACGGCGCTGTGCCGACACGCCCAGCCAGTCACAGCCTGACTACTGGGACGTGACCTACAACTTCCGCGGCGTCGAACACCGCATGCAGACGACCACGCCGCCGGGTGCGACCGTCACCGTCAACAGCCGCGGCGAACCACGCGCATGAACGCTGTCGTGACCCCGAACAACTTCGAACCGGCACGCCGTGCCGGATGTTCAACCGGGCATTCAACCGGACATTCAACCGGGCATTCAACCAGACATTCAACCGTTCACAACGAGGTCTTCCCCATGAAAACGTTTCCGCGTCTCACATTCACCGCAGTGGCCACGGCCCTGCTTCTGGGCCTGAGCGCGTGTGCAGGCATGTCGTCGCAAGACAAGAGCACGGCGGTCGGCGCCGGCGTCGGTGCGGTGGGTGGCGCCATCCTGACCGGCGGCAGCGCCGCCGGAACGATTGGCGGTGCCGCCGTGGGCGGCGTCGTCGGCCACGAGGTCAACAAACCGAAGAAGTGAACCGCGCCGCGGCCTGCCCATTCCGTTTCGCGGCACGTCGCGAATTCAGCGCCGCCCCTCAACCCGTCTGAAAGCATCGTCAATGAGCAGCACCGGATTGTTTTTGATCGCCCTCACGATACTGCCCATGACGGGCCTGGCGGCCTGGCTCTGGCTGGCCATCAGCAGCACGACCGAAGACTTGCGTTCGTTTGCCGGGTACGACGGCATGCACTTTGACGATTGAACCAACCCCGTACCAGCGAAAGCTGCCTTTTCCCCGGCGCAAGCCTCACATTCCATTGAACCAACCCTCAGAAGGATTCCCATGAACAAGCATTTCAAACTCCAGGCCTCTCTCATCGTCGCTGCCGTATTGGCGCTGCCTGTCGCGCAAGCCGCCAACATGGCCAAAGAGGACTACAGCTCCGCCAAGACGCGCATCAGCACCGACTACAAGACCGCCAAGGCCGCGTGCGCACCGCTGGCCGGCAACACCAAGGACGTCTGTATCGAAGAGGCCAAGGCGAAGGAAAAGATCGCCCGCGCCGAACTCGAATACGGCTACAGCGGCAAGCCCGCCGACCAGAACAAGGTGATGGTTGCGAAGGCCGAGTCGAGCTATGCGGTCGCGAAGGAAAAGTGCGACGACCTGTCCGGCAACCCGAAAGACGTCTGCGTGAAGGAAGCGAAGGCCGTCGAGGTCAAGGCGCTCGCCGATGCCAAGCTTGGCAAGAAAGTTGGCGAGGCCAAGGTGGAAGCGGTTGAAGACAAGAAAGACGCGAACTACAAGGTCGAGGCGGAAAAATGCGACGCCCTGGCGGGCGACGCCAAGTCCAGCTGCATGGCCGCTGCCAGGTTGAAATTCGGCAAGAGCTGAATCGAACCTGCCCCACGCTGGACCGGGCCTGCGACAGCAGGCCTTTTTTTCAGGAGCGATCATGCGTGACCTCGCCCGTGTTTCATCGCCGCGGCAGTGCCTGGCAAGGGCCTTGCTCGTGCCGGTGCTGGCCATGCTGGTTTCGAGTTGCGGCTGGCTGCAGGACCGGGTCGATGAGAACAAGGGCATTCAGCTCGAACGCCTGACGGCACCCGCGGGCTGGCAGGTCAGCCTGCTCGCCAGCGGCCTGCCCAAGGCACGCCACATGGTGATGGGCGAGAAAGGCACCTTGTTCGTCGGCAGCTCCGACGGCAATGTGTACGCGCTGAGCCTGGACGGCAGCGCGGTGACGCGCAAGCGCACTCTCCTCAGGGGCCTGACCGACCCGAGTGGTGTGGCTTTCCATGCCGGCACGCTGTATGTGGCGGACCGCACGCGCATCGTGCGTTTCGGCGCCATCGAGGCGCGGCTCGACGACCCCGGCCCCCCCGTGATGGTGATCGACGGCCTGCCCGACAAGGCGCGCCACGATGCGCATGCGATGGCCTTCGGCCCGGACGGCAAGCTTTACGTGTCGGTGGGCTCACCGTGCAACAACTGTGAAGCGAAGAACGACGAGTACGGCACGATCGTGCGCAGCAACCCCGATGGCAGCGCCCGGGAGGTGTTCGCGCGCGGCATCCGCAATTCGGTCGGCTTCGACTGGCACCCGCAGACGCGGGAACTCTGGTTCACCGAGAACGGGCAGGACGAACTCGGCGCACTGCGCCCGAACGACGAGCTGAACCGCGTCTCGAAGCCGGGCGAACATTTCGGGTTTCCGTATTGCCACGACGGCGACATCGCCGACCTGCAGTTCGGCGCCAAGCGCGCCTGCGCCGAATTCACCGCGCCGGTGCTCGGGCTGGGCGCGCATGTGGCCGCGCTGGGCATGCGCTTCGAGCCGACCGCGCACCCGGCCGGCGAGGTGAGCCTGCTGATCGCACGCCACGGCTCGCATCCGCCGATCCGGGTCGGCTATGACGTGGTGCGGGTGCGCATGCAGGACGGCAAGGCGGCGCCGGTGGAACCCTTCCTGACCGGCTTCCTTCAAGGCAAAAGCTACTGGGGCCGGCCGGTCGACGTGCTGATGATGCCCGACGGCTCGGTGCTCGTTTCCGACGACCTGAACGGCGCGATCTATCGCGTCGCCCGCCCGCCTGCCTGAACTTTCGGCCGTTGAATTTTCGGCCGCTCAGTTCACGCCCGATCGAACGGCACCCAGCCCTCGCCGGGCAGGTAGACCTGAAGCCAGCTGCGCTGGGCATGAACCGTGCGAAACGCTGATGGTGCCGGCGCACCGGCGGAGTCGTCCGGCTCGCTGGCGACGAAACGGGCCGCATAGCCGAGCTGGCGGATCGCCTCGAACATCAGCGCGGCGAAATCGCGTCCGGTCCCGCTTTGCATCCTCAGCGTGTCGCACGGGCTTTGCACGCCGGCATCGCGCGGCGCTTCGAACACCATGGTTTGATGAATGAATCGCGCCATGGCCGCCGGCAGCCTGCGCGCTTCGGCGACGCCGCTGCCGCGAATGAACTGGCTCGCCCAGGCGCGCAAGACACCGTCCGTCTCGCTGGGGCGCGAGGCCAGATAGGGGTCCAGCAGCGTGCGTTCCCGCGCGTCGTACGCGACGCTGAAGGCCTGCAGCTGCGTTGGCACCGCCATCTCGCGCAGCGGCGGTGCCTTCGAAGCACTGGCCACCGCGTGCAGGACACGGCGCTCACGCAGGCGGGCGCCGTCGCGCTGCGCGCCCGGCGCGGCGTCGGATCGGAATGCACGCGCGGCGGGCCAGGGGGTGGTGTGGATGTGGTCGAAAAGGGCGGACATGTGAAAACTCCAGAACCGCGTTCAACCGGGACACTCGAGAGGCTGCTTGCGAGGCCAACCGTTGAATCGCCGTCGCCCAGCATGCGTGCGATCGGGCCGGGCATCCACCAGCGACAGCCGTAACCAGTTGTCAGCGGCAAGCGTAAGCAAATGTCAGCAGCGTCCTACTGACCAAGCTGCAACGTAGGAAGTGGCTGACCCGATCTGCCAGGGCGGTCCTACTGTCGGCCGCGGCGATGGCCGCTGGGCGCTGACCCATCCGCGTCTTAACCTCGATCAATTGCTTGAGGGCCCCGACACGATTGCAGCCGCAGTCGCACCCGGCCCCAAGCCATCTGCTGGAAGGTTGAAGTCCATGTCCGCCACACGCCCACCCCCGCGTGCTCGCAAGAGCGCCGCCGCGTCGAAGTCAGCGTCGTGGCCGGCGCCGCAGCGACGCGCCGTCCTGCTCACGTCGGTCATTGCCACCAGCGCCGTCTTGGCGGTTGCCTGCGGAGGGTCGTCTGACGACGACGAGAAGGCCGCACTCGTCGCGCAAGGCCAACAGATTTTCCGCTACGACACCTTCGGCGATGAAACGCAGTGGACCGACACCTTGCGCATGCATGAAGTGATCCGCACCTCGATCAGCCCCAGCACGGCGCTGTCGGTCGGCCTGAAGGTGGACTCGCAGGCCCTGCCCGCGGCGGTGGTGACGGGCATCCAGAACGGATCGGTCGACCTGAACAGCCCCGCCACCACGGTGGCCTTGCTGAAACTCGACGCCGTCGTCGGCCTGAAGGGCACAGTCGAGACCATCAACGGAACGGACACGCTGACCCGCGTCGGCGTGACCTGTGCGCTGTGCCATTCGACGGTCGACAACTCCTTCTCGCCCGGCATCGGCAAGCGGCTCGACGGCTGGCCGAACCGCGATCTGAATCCCGGCGCCATCATTGCACTCTCGCCGACACCGAATGCCGCTGCGAAGCAGGTCTACAACTCCTGGGGTCCGGGAAAGTACGATCCTCGCTTCAATCTCGACGGCCAGAACGGCGCCCAGATCATTCCGCCGGCCTACGGCCTGGCGGGCATCAACAGGATCACCTCCACCGGCGACGGCGACAACCTCGCATACTGGAACCGTTACGTCGGCGTGACGCAGATGGGTGGGCACGGCACCTTCACCGAGACGCGCACCGGCGTCGCGGTCACGAACGGAACCGATGACCTGATCACTTCGAAGTTGCCGGCCTTGCAGGCCTACCAGCTCTCGATTGCAGCACCGGCTGCGCCGGCCGGAAGTTTCGATGTGGCGGCCGCAGCGCGCGGCCGAGCGGTGTTCACCGGCGCCGGCCAATGCGCCACTTGCCACAGCGGCCCGGAGTTCACCGACGCCAACACGCGCCTGCACCCACCGAGCGACGCGGTCAGCGAACCCGAGCCGGCAGGCGTGCCCAGCTACGCGTCGCGCAGCGCCACCAAACAATATCGCACCGCACCGCTCAAGGGGCTCTGGCAGCACGCGCCGTACTTTCACAACGGCACCGCAGCCACCCTCGACGCCGTGGTGCAGACCTACAACACCAGGCGGTCGCTCGGCCTGACCGGGGCGCAGAGCAGCGATCTGGTGGCGTACCTGAAGTCGCTTTAGGTTGCTCTGATCGCATTGAGGTGGCTGGCCCCACCTGCCACAAACCCACACGAGGACCCGCCCATGAACCCGCGCCAGGACGCACTGACCCTCTTGACCGCCGAACACGCGGACCTGATGGACATGTTCGAAAGCTTCGGCGCGCTGTGCGAGCGCGGCGCGTCGACGATCGAGAAGGCCGCCGTGGCCGAAGAGATCTGCCTGTCGCTGACGATCCACGCGCAGGTGGAACAGGAGATCTTCTACCCTGCGGTGCGGGCCGCCATCGGCGACGACGCCCTGATGGACGAAGCGCAGGTCGAACACGCCGAGGCCGACGACCTGAACGCACGCATTTCGACGATGAAACCCACCGACCCGCTGTTCGACGCCCGGGTGATCGTGCTCGGCGCGGCGTTCGACCGGCATGTCAAGACCGCGCAGCGCAAGATGTTCCCCAAGGTGCGCAGGAGCGGCATCGACCTGATGGCGCTCGGTGCGCGGCTCCAGGACCGCAGCGACGAATTGCTGGCGCTCTACAAGGAAATGCTCGGCCGCTCGGACTGGGAAGACGAAGCGGCCGACCCGGTGGGTCGCCGGACGCCGGCGCGCTCGCCCGATGACGCGACCATGCACCAGGGCGCGCCGCGCTTCTTTCGGAGCGCCTGAAACGAGGCCCTAGGGCGCCTTTGTACGCCAGCGTACAGACAACTGCTCCAAAGCGGGCAATGATCCCCTGCTGGTGCCGCAGCACAGCCGCTCCTGTCCGACTCTGACCTCTGCGAGCCCGGCTGGCCGCCTCCTCGGCGACCGTGGGCCCGGCGCTCTAGTCACGGCCAGGAATCGGCGTGCAGCATCGCGGCCCTTCGTGAGTTCACCAGCCCGATGCCCCTCACTTGATCAAGTGCAACAACGAGCCTATGCCGAAAAAGCCGATCGCGAACCCCGCTCCCAGCCTGCCCAAGGCGCGCACCGGCATCCAGGGCCTGGACGAAATCACCGAAGGCGGCCTGCCCGCAGGCCGGCCCACGCTGGTCTGTGGCAGCGCGGGATGCGGCAAGACGATGTTCGGCATGGAATTCCTGGTGCGCGGGGCAACCCAGTTCGGCGAGCCGGGCGTGTTCATGATGTTCGAGGAGAGCGCGGCCGAGGTCACGGCCAATGTGCGCTCGCTCGGCTTCGATCTGGACAAACTCGCCGCGCAGAAGAAGATCGTGCTCGACCACGTCCGCATCGAACGCAGCGAAATCGAGGAGGCCGGCGAGTATGACCTCGAGGGGCTCTTCATCCGGCTCGGGCACGCCATTGATTCCATCGGCGCGAAGCGCGTCGTGCTCGACACGGTCGAAGCGCTTTTCGCAGGGCTGGCGAACCACGCCATCGTGCGCTCGGAATTGCGGCGCCTTTTCGAATGGCTGAAGGACCGCGGCGTGACGACGGTCATCACCGGCGAAAAAGGCGACAGCTCGCTCACGCGCCACGGGCTGGAAGAATACGTGGCCGACTGCGTGATCATCCTCGACCAGCGCATCCAGGATCAGATTTCCACCCGACGCCTGCGCGTTCTGAAGTATCGCGGCACGTCGCATGGGACCAACGAGTACCCGTTCCTGATCGGCGAGCACGGCTTTTCGGTGCTGCCGATCACGTCGCTGCGGCTGGATCACCCGGCCTCCGCGGAGCGCGTTCCCACCGGCATCGCCCGCCTCGACGACATGCTCGGCGGCAAGGGGCTCTTTCGCGGCAGCAGCGTGCTCGTTTCCGGTTCAGCGGGTACCGGCAAGAGCAGCATCGGCGCGAAGTTCGTCGAGGCCGCGTGCCGCCGCGGCGAGCGCGCGCTGCTATTTGCCTATGAGGAATCAAGCGCACAAGTCGTGCGCAACATGAGCTCCATCGGCATCGACCTTGCGTCGTGCGTCAAGAAGGGCCTGCTCGAGATTCACTCGTCCCGCCCGACCCTGCACGGGCTGGAGCAGCATCTGGTGATGATGCATGACATGGTGCGCAGCTTTCGCCCGTCGGTGGTTGTTGTCGATCCGATCAGCAACCTCACGCTCGAGCGCAGTGAGGCGGAGGTGCGGCCCACACTCATGCGGCTCATTGACTTCCTCAAGCAGCAGCAGATCAGCGCCGTCTTCATCAGCCTGACCGGCACGGGCGTTGCCACGGCGGCGGCCGAGGATTCGCAGGTCGGCGTCTCCTCGCTCATGGACGCCTGGCTGCTGCTGAGCGACGTCGAGAACAACGGCGAGCGCAACCGCACGATCTACGTGCTCAAGGCGCGCGGCATGGCGCACTCGAACCAGGTGCGCGAATTCGTCCTGAGCGACCGGGGCATCGACCTGGTGGACGTGGCACTCGGCGCCGACCGCGTGCTCACCGGCATGGCGCGCGTAGCGCAGGAAAGTCAGGCGCGCGCCGACAGCGAACTGCGCCGGCAGGATCACGCGCGCCAGCGGCAACGGCTTGCGACCCGGCGCAAGGCGATCGAGGCACAGATCGCCGCACTGCAGGCCGAGGCCGACTCGGAAGCGGCGGCGGTGGACTTCGTCATCGCGCAGGAGACCTTGCAGGACAAGACTACCTTGCAGAACAGCAACGTCATGGCGGAACTTCGCGGCGGCGTCAGAAGCGACAACGGCCACGCCAAAGCGCGACGATGAGTCAGTCGGCACACGCCATGGAGCCATCGGATGCCGCAGCCCCGCCCACGCTGGAGTTGCGACTCTACGTCGCCGGCCAGACCACGAAATCGCTCGCGGCCATCAAGAATCTCGAGCGCATTTGCCAGACCCACCTCGCCGGGAGATATCGCATCGAAGTCATCGACCTGAGCAAGACACCGCAGCTCGCCGCCGGCGACCAGCTCCTCGCCGTGCCGACGCTCGTGCGGCGCCTTCCCGAGCCGATCAAGAAAATCATCGGCGACCTGTCCAACGAGGGGTCCGTGCTGGTCGGCCTCGACGTGCAACCCCTGAGCACCTGATCTGCGATGAAAAAAGACACTCCGCGCAAGCCGGGCCTCGAAGCGCTGGACGCTGCCATCGCCGCGCAGGACCAGGCGCGCTACGTGCTGCGGCTCTACGTCACCGGCACGACACCGCACTCCACGCGCGCCATCGTCAACATCCGCAAGATTTGCGAGCAGCACCTGCAAGGCAGATACGACCTGGAAGTGATCGACATCGCCGAGCACCCGACACTCGCCGCAGGCGAGCAGATCATCGCCGCGCCGACCTTGATCAAGAAGCTGCCGCTGCCGCTGCGCCGCTTCATCGGCGACATGTCCCAGAGCGAGCCCATCTTGCTCGGTCTGGACCTTCGCGAAGCGCCAGGCAAGGCCTCTTCCGCCTGACACCGCGGCGCCATCATGCACGCGAAGGGTTCCACCAAGCTGACGCTCCTAGCCGCCAACGCAGGGCTGCGCGCGCGGCTGAATGAGGTGGAAGAAGCGTTGCACGCCATTCGCACCGGCGAGGTGGACGCACTCGTCATCGAAGGGACGTCGGGACCGCAGGTCTACACGCTCCAAGGCCTGGACGCTGAATCGAACCGCTTTCGCGGCGAAATTCTCGCCCAGGTCAGCGACGCCATCATCGCGGTGGACGACGAGCAGCGGGTCACCTACCTCAACGGCGCCGCCGAGCGGCAATACGGTGTCACCGCATCTGAAGTGCTCGGACGCCGGCTGAACGAAATCTACGATTGCCGCTGGATCCATCCCGAAGACGAAGCTGCGGCAAGGACCGCCCTTCACGAGCGCGTCGAGTGGCTCGGCGAGAACATCCACATCACGCATGCCGGCCGTGCGTTGCACGTCGAGTCGAGTGTCGCGGCGCTGCGCGGCTCGGCCCACCCGGCGGGCGGAACGCTTTCCGTCATTCGCGACATCACCGAACGCAAGCGGGCCGAGGCGGCACAGCGCCATTCCGACGAGCGCTACGTGACGCTGTTCAACTCGGTGAACGAAGGTTTTTGCATCATCGAAATGATGTTCGACGCGGACGGCAGCGCGACCGACTATCGCTTCCTGGAAGTCAATCCCGCGTTCGAAACCCAGACCGGGTTGCACGACGTGCAGGGCAAAAGCATGCGCGAGCTCGTTGCTGATCATGAAGCCCATTGGTTTGATATCTACGCCAAGGTGGCCTTGACCGGCGAACCCGCACACTTCGTGAACCAAGCCAAGGGGCTGGGCCGCTGGTTCGATGTGGCAGCGTTTCGATTCGGTGGCAGCGAAAGCCGAAAAGTGGCCGTTCTCTTCACCGACATCACGGAACGAAAACGACGCGAACTCGAGCTGCACCAGGCCGTGGCCGCCGCAGAGCAGGCCAACCGCGCAAAATCGGAGTTCCTGTCCAGCATGAGCCACGAGCTGCGCTCACCGCTCAACGCGATTCTGGGCTTTGCGCAGTTGATCGAAGCCGATTCGTCGTCGCCCACACCGAGCCAGAAGGCCAGTGTCGACCAGATTCTGCAGGCCGGCTGGTACCTGCTGGCGTTGATCAACGAAATCCTGGATCTGTCGCTGATCGAGTCGGGCACGCTGTCGTTGTCGCCCGAAGCCGTTTCGCTGGC
>JANNKS010000703.1:0-3820 GCA_031396425.1 Rhizobacter sp.
GGACCTGCGCGCGATCTGCCGCAAGACCTTCACGCAGGAAGTCTTCGGCACGCGCGAGATCGTGCCGCTGAAGAAGCTGGGAACCGACTTGTATCTCGAGGCCTTGTCCAACGGCCCGACGCTCGCATTCAAGGACATGGCGATGCAATTGCTCGGCCACCTGTTCGAATACCAGCTGGCGCGCCGCAACCAGGTACTGAACATCCTCGGTGCCACGTCGGGGGACACCGGCAGTGCCGCCGAATACGCGATGCGCGGCAAACGCGGCGTGCGCGTGTTCATGCTGTCGCCGCACGGTCGCATGAGCCCGTTCCAGCAGGCGCAGATGTTCAGCCTGCAGGACGCGAACATCCACAACCTGGCGATCGAGGGCGTGTTCGACGACTGCCAGGACATCGTCAAGGCGGTCTCGAACGACCTTGAATTCAAGCGCCGCCACCACATCGGCACCGTCAATTCAATCAACTGGGCGCGGCTGCTGGCACAGGTGGTGTACTACTTTGCGGGCTACTTCCAGGCCACGCGTTCGAACGATCAGGCGGTCGACTTCGCGGTGCCGTCGGGCAACTTCGGCAACATCTGCGCAGGCCATATTGCCCGCATGATGGGCCTGCCGATTCGCCGCCTCGTGCTGGCGACGAACGAGAACAACGTACTCGATGAGTTCTTTCGCACCGGCACCTACCGTGTGCGAAGCGGCGCACAGACGCACGAGACCTCGAGCCCGTCGATGGACATCTCGAAGGCGTCGAATTTCGAACGTTTCGTGTTTGACCTGTCCGGTCGCGACGCGCAGCGCACGCGCGACCTGTTCGAAGGCGATCTGGCGCGCTCGGGCGCCTTCACGCTCACGCCGGCCGAATTCACTCGCTTGGCCGGCTTCGGTTTCGTCTCGGGCAGCAGCACGCACGCCGACCGGCTCGCGACGATCGCGCAGACCTGGAAGCAACAGCACGTGATGATCGACACCCACACCGCCGATGGGCTGAAGGTGGCGCGCGAGCACGTTCAACCAGGCGTACCGATGATCGTGCTGGAAACCGCGCTGCCGGCCAAGTTCGCGCAGACGATTCGTGAGGCGATCGGCATCGAGCCCGAGCGCCCGGCAGCGCTGCAAGGCATCGAGGCGTTGCCCAAGCGCTTCAAGGTCATGGCGGTCGATGCGCAGGCGGTGAAACGCTACATCACGGAGAATTGCTGAACCATGCGCGTCATCGGGTTCAGCGGCTATTCCGGTTCGGGCAAGACCACCCTGGTCGAGCAGATGATCACGCGACTGCGCTTGGCCGGACAGCGCGTGTCGGTGATCAAACACGCCCACCATGCCTTCGACATCGACCATGAGGGCAAGGACTCGTGGCGCCACCGCCAGGCGGGAGCATTCGAAGTGGTGGTGGCGTCAAACCGGCGCCTGGCGAAGATTCGCGAGTTCGAAGTCGAGGCTGAACCGAGCGTGCACCAGCTGATCGCCGAGTTGGTTGACTGCGACTGGGTGCTCGTCGAAGGTTTCAAGCATGGTGATATCTTCAAGATCGAAGTGTGGCGTGCTGCGGCGGGCAAGCCGGCGCAGTATCCGAACGACCCGTTTGTCGTCGCCATTTGCACCGACAGCCCCGATTCACTGCCCGAGCCCACCGGTTTGCCGGTGCTTGACCTCAACCATGTCGACGCCGTGACCGACTTTCTGCTCGGCGCACCCGCCCGCTATGACTACCACTCCCCCCTCGCCGATGGCGCCGCCGACCATGCTTTCGCTGGAAGCGGCGCTGGCCCGGTTGCTCAGCGCGGTCAACCCCTGGCCGGCGACTGAGTCCGAACCGGTCTCGACCTTCGCCGCGTTGGGCCGCGTGCTGGCCCAAGACCTGGGTTCGAGCCTCGATGTGCCGCCGGGCGACAACACGTCGATGGACGGCTACGCGCTGCGTTGTGCCGACCTGGCCGAGGCCGGCGGCGTGCTGGAGGTGAGCCAGCGAATCCCGGCGGGAGCCGTCGCAGCGCCACTGCAGCCGGGCACCGCCGCGCGCATCTTCACCGGCGCGCAGATTCCCGCCGGCGCCGACGCGGTGGTGATGCAGGAGCAGTGCACGCTGGAAGGCGGTGCCGTGCGCATAGCAGGCACGCCGACGCCGGGCCAGTGGATTCGCCGCCGCGGTGAAGACGTTCGCCAGGGCGATGTGGTGCTGCCGCTGGGCAGCCGCCTCACGCCGCAGGCGATGGGGCTGGCGGCGACCGTCGGTGCGGCCACGCTGAATGTGGCGCGGCGGCCGCGGGTGGCGCTCTTTTCCACCGGCGATGAGCTCGCGATGCCCGGCGAGCCGCTCAAGCCAGGGGCGATCTACAACTCGAACCGCTACACCTTGCGCGGCCTGATCGAAACGCTGGGCTGCGAATGCATTGACCTGGGCATCGTGCCCGACCAGCTGGGTGCCACGCGCGAAGCACTGCAGCGTGCTGCGGTGGGCAGCGACCTGATCCTCACCTCGGGCGGCGTGTCGGTGGGCGAAGAAGACCACATCCGGCCTGCGGTGGCGCTGCAGGGGCGGGTTGACCTCTGGCAGATCGCCATCAAGCCCGGCAAACCGTTCGCGTTCGGCGAGGTGCGCCGCACCGACGGCTCAGCGGCCCTGTTCATCGGCTTGCCGGGCAACCCGGTGTCGAGCTGGGTGACGTTCCTGCTGCTGGTTCGGCCCGTGCTGCTGCGCCTTCAAGGGGCGACGCAGCTGGATGTCGCGCCGATTCGCATGCGTGCCGATTTCGACTGGCAGAGGCCCGACAAGCGGCGCGAATTCCTGCGCGTGCGCCGCAATGCGGCGGGTGGCCTGGACCTGTTCCCAAACCAGAGTTCGGGCGTGTTGACCTCCGCCGTGTGGGCCGACGCGCTGGTGGACAACCCGCCGTCGGCGCCGATCCGCAAGGGCGACAATGTGAACGTGCTGCTGATTTCGGAGTTGCTCGCGTGAACGTCACGGTGCGCTATTTTGCGTCGCTGCGCGAAGTGCTGGGTGCGGGCGAAGTGCTGGCCGTTGCCCCAGGGCAGACCGTGGGTGGCTTGCGCGACATGCTGCTGGTTCGCAGCGCGGCCCATGCCGGCGCCCTCGACCGGCAGCGCGCCCTGCGCTGCGCTTTGAATCAGGCGCTGTGCGAAGAATCGGCGCTGCTCGTCGAGGCCGCTGAAGTCGCGTTCTTTCCTCCCGTGACCGGCGGTTGATGGCATGCCCGCTGCGCCGCGCGTGATCGTCCAGCACGCTGACTTCGACCTCAGCAACGTGGTGGCTCAACTGCGCGCGGGCGACGCAGCGGTGGGCGCGGTGGCGGCCTTCATCGGCACCGTGCGCGACCGCAACGACGGCTCGGGCGTCAGCGCGATGGAGCTCGAACACTACCCCGGCCTGACCGAGCGCGCCATCGAAGCCATGATCGACGTCGCGTTGTCGCGCTTCGACCTGCGCGCGGCGCGCGTCATCCACCGCGTTGGCGTGCTGCAGCCGCTCGATCAGATCGTGCTGGTGGCCGTGACCTCGGGCCACCGCGGCCAGGCCTTCCAGGGCTGCGAATTCCTGATGGACTACCTGAAGACCCAGGCGCCATTCTGGAAGAAGGAAACTTCGCCCGAGGGCGCGCACTGGGGGGATGCGCGGGTGGCGGATGACAAGGCGGCGGCGCGCTGGGGTCTGCCCGGCGCCAACACGGCAGAGTCCACTGCGGCTGCGGCTGCGGTTGCATCGACCTCAGCCAACTCGTGAAAGATACGGTCGATCAATGAGCCAAGGCGTGACGCTCACGCAATGCGCCGCGGTGGCGGCCGGCTCGGCCGGCGGTG
>JANNKS010000706.1:0-16334 GCA_031396425.1 Rhizobacter sp.
AGTTTTTCGCTCGACCCGGCGTCGCACCTTGCGCTCGCGCCAGGCAGGCAACCGTTCCACACGCTCAACCCGGCGCACGCGCGCTTCGACGACGGCCGCCACATGGTCTACGGCAACATGGGCGGCGACGGCCAGCCGCAAAGCCAGTCGGCGGTGTTCAGCCGCTACGCGATGTACGGCATGTCGCTGCAGGCGGCCGTCAGCGCACCGCGCTGGCTGTTGGGCAAGACCTGGGGCCAGGAGACGACCACGCTCAAATTTGAGAACCGGTTCGATCTGCAGGTGCTGAAGGCGATGTCGGCAGGCGGCCACGACGTCGAAGTGCTGGATGACTACAGCGACACGATGGGCCACGCCGGCGCCATCGTGCGGCTGCCCGACGGGCTGTATCTGGGCGCGGCCGATCCGCGCAGTGATGGGGTGGTTGCGGCGCATTGAGCGCTGCGCGATCGGCTCGCTTGTCGCCTCGACGCGGCGTGAATGCCTCGCGTCGCCGGCCGCGCCACCGGGACTGAATTTGTCAGATTCGGCTGTAGGCAGCGCAAACCAGCCACTGCGCGCGAACCCAGCGAAGTTGGCGCGCGGGCGCTACCAGTCCCGGACGTGCAGCCGCCCTTGCGACAGATAGTAGACCTGCGCGCCGATCTGCAAGCTGCGGTCACCCCACAGGTCGTAAGGCGCGCTCGAGCCAGCCGGCCCCTGCAACATCGGCTTGAGCGTCAACGTGCGCGCTGCGGTGTTGACCTCGAAGCGTTGCAAGCCCTGCAGCGGCTGTGCCGACGAGTTCAACACCGTCAGCGGCAGCGCGATGCGAGCGACGCTGGGCAGGCTCAACACATTGATGCCTTGGGCCGAAAAGTCCACGCCGGTGTGGCTGCCGCGTTCGCCGAAGGTCAACGATGCCAGCTCTTTCGGGCTTGCCGGATTTGCCACGTCGAACAGCGACACCTTGGCGCCGCCGACCACGCCGCTGTCACTGGCCTGGCGGCCCACGCCGAACAGCAGGCCGTCGCGCAACGGCAGCAGGTAGTCCGAAAAACCCGTCACCTCGAGCTCACCCACCGCCTTGGGGTCGGCCGGGTCGGCCAGGTCGAGTACGTACAACGGGTCGATTTGGCGGAAAGTCACCAGGTAAGCGCGGTCGCCGAGAAAGCGCACCGCGTAGACCTGTTCGCCGGGACGGCCCAGCGGAGCGGGCCGCCGAGGATTCGGCAGTTGCGCGACGGGCTGCAAACTCTGGTCGGTCGCACTCTCGCGCAGCACGGTCAACGTGGCCGGCGACGCCGAGTTGTTGCTTGCGTCCGCAACGATGCCCCAGCCCACTTCGCCGGTGAAACTGAGCACGCGCAGGTCGCCGTTGTGTTCGCTCAAGCGGTACGCCTTGGCTTTGTGGTCCCAGCCCAGATGGCCCTTCACGCTGCCCGAGCCGCGATAGCGGGGTGCGGCGGCTCCGAGGCTGAACTTGTGCAGGTCGGTGGTGATCTCGGCGGGGTAGCGCCACACCGCCTCACCGCTGGGGTAGGCATATCGGGTCGTGGCCAGGTACAGGCTCTGCGCCGACAAGTAGAGCGCCTCGCTGCCACCGACGACGCAACGGCTCTGGCGCGCCAGTTCGGCGCTGGACAGGTTGATCATGGTGATCGTCGTGATCTCAACGCCCAGCGCCGCGTTGCCGGCCTGCAAATAACAGTCGGTGTCCGGCAACAGGGGTCGCGCTGGCGACCCGTTGCTGCTCAACGTGGGCAACACGTCGGTGTTGGACAGTTGCGCGAGTGCGGCCTCGCGTTCGCCGATCGTGGCGCTGAGCGGCAACGCGTCGACAGCCAGTCGCGGCGCGTAAGTCGTAACGACCCACAAGGCATTGCCGATCAGCCGGGTGCCGAGCAAGCGTCCCGAGAAGTTCAAGCGGTCCGCGATCGCCAACTCGCCCGCATCCGAGGCGTTCACCACATGAATTTGCACCGAGCTCGACGTGATCCAGGGCGCGGGAACGAGCGTCGGTCCGCCGATGCAATCGATCGGACCTCCACACGGGCCGATGCCGCCCTGGATGCTGATGCTTTCGCTGACCACCGCGAGCTTGCCGACGCTCTCGGCGAGCAGCATGCCGTGGGTCACCGGCAGCGTCTGCGCTTCAACCGGAAGCGCGAGCGTGGCGCTCGGCGCGATGCCGCCATCGGCCAGACGGCGATGCGCTTGCAGCATCACCTCTTGCTGCGCCGAGGCGTTTCGCGCGGTGGTGTCCAGCGTGTAGATGAACCGGTCGTTGCTCTTGATCAGGTCTTGCTCGTCGACGCCGGGCTCTTGCACGTTGCTGCCCGAACGCAAAACCGAGTCGCCCGCCAGCCCGGCGGCCGCCACCAGCGCGGGCGCTGGACTGGGTGAGAAACCCAAGCCCGGCGCGGCCTGGCGATGCACGGCACGGGCGCGGAGCCGGTCTTTCACAAAGGCGAGCAATTCGCCCGGTTTCGAAGCCGCCAACGTTTGCTCACCTTGGGTTGGCGCCTGGCTCGACGCGCCGTCGCCACCACCGCAAGCCGCCAAGACGCTCAAGCAGACCGAAAGCGCGGCAGCACGCCCGCCGCCCTGAGCCGATCGACGCTGAACAGATCGACGCTGATGCATGGTGTGCTCCTTGACATGTCTTGACCAGATGCGGCTTTTGTGGGACGATATCCCACATCAGTGAATCCTGTCAACACCGACGGCACACGAGGCCGGGTCAAGCTGAATCAAATGAACTCCAGGCCCCAACTGATTCTGGACAGCGTGCTGCATGTCATGCGGCCACTGGCCCGACTGCTGATGCGCAACGGCGTGCCTTACCCGGCCTTCAGCCTGGCGCTGAAACGCGTCTTCCTCGAGGCCGCTCAAGCCGAATTGGCGAACCAACAGATGCCCACCACCGACAGCGCGGTCACGCTGCTGTCGGGCGTGCACCGACGCGATGTTCGCAACTTGACGCGCGGCGCGGCGCCGGTGCGCGAATCGGGGCATGAACCGCTCGGCCTGGTCGGCCAGGTGGTGGCGCGCTGGATGAGTGAGGCCCCCTACCTCGACGCCGCCGGTGCACCTCGCGGCTTGATGCGCAATGACGCGCGCAACGACGAGCGCAGCAGCAAGCGCGCGAGCGGACGCATCGGCCAGCGCAAGAGCCACGCCGCCCGCGCCGACTTCGATGCGCTGGTGGCCAGCGTCAGCAGTGATGTGCGGCCACGCGCAATCCTCGATGAAATGTTGCGCCTGGGCGTGGTCAGCGAAAGCGCGGGCGCCCTGCACTTGGTGGCGGCCGGCTTCGCGCCACGCCAGGGCCTCGCAGAAACCGCCCAGCTGTTCGCCGACAACGTGAGCGACCACGCGGCAGCGGCGGCGGCCAACTTGCAGGGAGACGCCAACTTCCTGGAGCAAGGCATCTATGTCGACCAGATCACTGCGGAGTCGGCCGACGCGATTCACAAAGCGGCGGTCCAAGCCTGGAAGCAGGCGTTCAAGACCGTGATGCACGAGGCCCAGCAGCGCTTCGACGCCGACGCCGAACAGGCCGATGCCTCGCAGCGGACTCAGCGCGCCCGCTTCGGCGTGTACTTCTACAGCGACCGGGAGAATTGAATGTTGAATGCATTACGCCTTCGCCTGGCAGCGCTGGCGCTGCTCGCCTGGCTGGCCGGTTGCGGCCCCGGGGTGGGCGGCACTGGCACCGGCGTCGAGCCTGCCGACCTGGCCTCGTTCGGTGCCAGCCCGGCGCCGCTGTGCGGCTCGAGTTTCGCGTCCGCACTGCGATGCCCCCCGGCCAACGGCGCGGCAGTGCCCGCCAGCGAAGGCACGGCTGCGGTGCTGTTTGTTGACAGCGCCAGCAGCGGGCAGACTAGCGTGACCTTCGAAGCGAATCGGCTCGAACTGGAAGCCCTCTGCCAAGGTTTGCTGTTCGCCGGCAACTGGGGCATCGACGCGGCAGGCGCATTGCGCTTTTACGGCAGCGTTCGCAGCCACGCATCGGCACCGGATTTGCCCGCTGTACTGAGCGTGCAGTTGCAGCCAGGCGGTGGCACGGGCGAGTTGAACGCCCTGCTCCAGAACCTGCAAGGCGATGTGCTTTTGGGGCCGGTGGTGTTGCGTCCCGCCACTGGCGCGGCGGCGACGACCTGTCCGTGACACATGCCGCGCCGCAAGCCTGCAAATCACTCACGCCTGCGTGTGCCCATGGCCGCAACGATCAGACGCTGCGACCGGGGGATTGACGCCACCTGCGCTGTCCCGCAAGATCGTTACAAATGTTCACCCAACGGATTGCCAGCGTTTTTCACGCGGGGCGCCTGCCTTTGTGGGCCAGCGTCGCTGCGCTGCTGCTCGGCATGCACGCCGGCGTTGCGGGCCAGGGGGCGCTGGTGGGCATCCTCGAGGGACGCGCCACGCTGTTGCGCACGGTCGGGAAATTCGAGCTTGCTGAAGGCGTGGCGCTGCGCGAGGCCGACATCGTCGAAACCGCACCGGCCGGCTTCGTTCAAATTGAGCTGACCGACGGCGTTCGCATCGGCCTGGGCGAAAACTCGCGCCTGATGCTCGCACCGCCGGGCACGACGCTGCGCGCGCGGCTGCTGCAGGGTTGGATGAAACTCACGCCGGGCGTCGACAAGGTCGTGCCGGGCGAATTCGCGACCCCGCGCCTGACCATCGGCGCGCTGGCCGGCACGGCTGTGGTGAGCGCCGACCCGGCCCAATACGCGTTGTTCGTCGAGAGCGGAACGCTGGCCATCACCGAGCGCGGCAGCGCCGCACCCCGGCCTGCGAGAGCGGGTGACTTTCTCGCCGGCCGTACTGGTGCCTCGCTCGCACTCACGGCACGGCCGATGTCCGACTTCCTGGAACGTCTGCCGCGCCCGTTCCGCGACGCCCTGCCGGCGCGCGCGGCGAAATTCCGCGACCGGCCCACCACCGCGCGCGCGCTCGGCGACGTGAGCTACGACGAAGTGGCGCCCTGGCTGGTGGCCGACGACGCGGCGCGCGCGCCGCTGCACGACGCCTGGCGCCCCCGCCTGAACGACAAGGCGTTCCGCGATGCGGTGCTCGCGCACGTCGCGTTGCACCCGGAGTGGCGTCCCATCGTGCTGCCGCCGAAGAAGCCTGAAGTCAAAGCCCGGCCGGCGGACCGGCCGCGGCCGTCGCCCGCCGCCGCACCGAAAGCCGCGGACACTCAACCCGAACCTGCCGCGGCACCGGCACCCGCATCGGCGGCAGCGCCGCCGGTTGCGAAAGCCTCGGCCCCGTCCTGACGTGCCGCGCGCACGCTCGCCCAGCCTCCGAATTCCCGATTCACCCCCACCCCGCCTCCCGGAGAAAACCATGCGTCTGCTGCTGAAGTTCAACCTGATCTTCGCGCTCGTGTTCGCGCTCGGCCTGATCGGCTGCGGCTGGCTCTCGCGCGACCTGCTGCAACGCAACGCGAAGGAAGAAATCCTGGAACACGCGCGGCTGCTGATGGAAAAGGCGATTGCGGTGCGCAACTACACCACTTCGCAGATTCAGCCGCTGCTGGGCACGCAGATGAAATACAGCTTCCTGCCGCAGTCGGTGCCGGCCTACGCGGCCACCGAAGTGCTGCACGAGCTGGCACGCAAGTACCCCGAGTACGGCTACAAGGAAGCGACGCTGAACCCGACCAACCCGCGCGACCGCGCCGTGGCCTGGGAAGAAGACATCGTGAACCGCTTTCGCACGGTCGACTCGCAGAAGGAAATCTCGGGCGAACGTGATTCACCCACCGGCCGCATGCTGTTCATCGCGCGGCCTTTGAAGATCACCAACCCGGCCTGCCTGGTGTGCCACAGCACGGTAGACGCGGCGCCCAAACCCATGCTCGACCGCTACGGCCCGGCGAACGGTTTCGGCTGGAACCTGAACGAAGTGATCGGTGCGCAGGTGGTGTCGGTGCCGATGACGGTGCCGCTGGCGCGTGCCGACGCCACCTGGAACGTGTTCATGCTGTCGCTCGGCGGCGTGTTCGTCGCGATCGCGGTGGTGCTCAACCTGATGCTGTGGGCCCTGGTGATCCGACCGGTCACGCAGTTGTCGGCACTGGCCGACAAGGTCAGCCTGGGCGAGATGGACGCGGCCGAATTCAAGGTCAAGAGCCACGACGAAATCGGCGTGCTGGCGGCATCGTTCACGCGCATGCGGCGCAGCCTCGAGCAGGCGATGAAGATGCTGGGCTGAGGGCTGCGGCCCGGCACGGGTCCAGCGCCCATCGCATCGACATCACCCACGTCATCCCGACGCAAGTCGGGATCCGTTTCGGGTGGGCCACCTCCCGGATCCCGGCGTGCATCGGTATGACATGGGGACAAGGGCAGGCAGAATCGAACCCGCCACAAGTCAGGAATGCCATGACCTTCAACTGGACCAACCCCTACCCGACGATCCGCAGCCCGCTGATGGCGCGCAACGTCGTCTCGACCTCGCAGCCGCTCGCCTCCACGGCAGGCCTGCGCATGCTGCTGCAGGGCGGCAACGCGGTCGACGCGGTGATCGCCGCCGCGGCGGCGCTGACGATCGTCGAGCCGATATCGAACGGCCTGGGCAGCGACCTGTTCGCGATTCTCTGGGACGGCCAGCGGCTGCAGGGCCTGAACGCGTCGGGCGTGGCGCCGGCCGCATGGAACCCCGAGTACTTCAAGCGCAAACACGGCGGCGGCGTGCCGATGCGCGGCTGGGACAGCGTCACGGTTCCGGGCGCGGTGGCTGGTTGGGCAGCGCTGTCGAAACGTTATGGCAAGTTGCCGTTCGCCGATCTGCTGGCGCCTGCGATCGAACTCGCCGAGCGTGGCCACGGCGTGGCGCGCATCGTGTCGCACAAGTGGGGCCTGCAGGTGCCGCTGCTCGAGAAACTGCCGGGCTACGCGCAGGCCTTCATGCCCCATGGGCGCGCGCCGGCGCCGGGTGAGCGATTCGTCATGGCCGATGCGGGGACGACGCTGCGCAAGATCGCTGCCACCCATGGCGAGGCCTATTACCGCGGCGACCTCGCGCAAACGCTCGAAGCGCATTCGTCGGCGAACGGCGGCAGCATGACGGCGCGTGACCTGGCCGGCTACCAGCCCGAATGGGTGGACACCATCTCAGGCGACTTTGCCGGCCACAGCGTGCATCAGATTCCGCCGAACGGCCAGGGCATCGCGGCGCTGATGGCGCTCGGCCTGCTGGAATCTTTCGACATCACCAATCTGCCGGTGGACAGCGTCGAGTCGCAGCACCTGCAGATCGAAGCGATGAAGCTGGCCTTCGCCGACACCTACCGCTGGGTCGCCGACGCGCGCGCGATGACCGAGGTGACGCCGCACGCCCTGCTGAACAAGGCCTACCTGACAGAGCGCGCGCGGCTGATCGACCCGAAGCGCGCGAGCGACTTCAAGCATGGCCAACCGCCCCAGGGCGGCACGGTCTACCTGACCGCCGCCGACCAGAGCGGCATGATGATCAGCCTGATCCAGAGCAACTACATGGGCTTCGGCAGCGGCGTGGTGGTGCCGGGCACCGGCATCAGCCTGCAGAACCGCGGCTACGGTTTCAGCGTCGACCCGGCGCACCCGAACGTGGTGGCGGGCGGCAAGCGGCCCTTCCACACCATCATTCCCGGCTTCCTGATGAAAGACGGCAAGCCGCAGATGAGCTTCGGCGTGATGGGCGGCAACATGCAGCCGCAGGGCCATCTGCAAACCATCGTGCGGATGCTGGTGCACGGCCAGCAACCGCAGGCCGCCTGCGATGCGCCCCGCTGGAAAGTGGCCACCGGCTTGTCGGTCGACTGCGAAACCACGATGGCACCGACCCTCGTCGACGGCCTGCGCGCGCGCGGCCACCGCATCGAAGCCACGCACGACGCCTACATGGACTTCGGTTCCGGCCAGTTCATCTGGCGGCTCAGCGAAGACAGCGAAGACGGCTACGTGGCTGCGAGCGATTCGCGGCGCGATGGGCAGGCCGTGGGGTTCTGAGCGGCAGCGCGGCCTTCATCGTGTGAACGGCGCCGAACCTGTCTCTGCTATCGACTGGAGCCAACCATGCCACCCAATTCCCGCAGTGCGGTTGAAATTTCAGCGCTGAAATCCGCCGACCGCGAGCGCTGGAACGTGCTCGCGCGCGGCTACAAGACCTTCTACGAAACCACGCTGAGCGACGCCGAATACGACCAGAGCTGGGCGCGGCTGATGCAGGGCGAGAGCATCCACGGCCTTGGAGCGCGGCTCGAAGGCCGACTGGTGGGCATTACCCACTACCTGTTTCATGCCAGCACCTGGTCGGCCGACGTGTGCTACCTGCAAGACTTGTTTGTCGATGCGCAGGTGCGTGGCCAGGGCGTGGCACGGGCGCTCATCGATGCGGTGGGAAGCGTCGCACGTTCGCGCGGCGCGGCGCGGCTGTATTGGCTCACGCATCAGGACAATGCCACTGCGCGCACGCTGTACGACAAGCTGGCGGCGCACCGCGGCTTCATTCGCTACGATTACCCGATGACCTGAGGCGCGTGGCCACAGGGGTCTGAAGTTGGGGAGGCATGCCTCGATGAGTTTCGAAGATTTCGTGCAGTCCGCCTGGGCCGACCACGGCGATCAAACCGAGGCTGTTGCAAAACGCCTGCGCGATTCGTTGCACCATGTGATCGAGGCCGACCAGGTGACGCCCTACGCCGGGCTGATCGCGCATGTCTTCGGCGAACACCTGGGCGAATGGGACGCCGGCATCACGCTGCTGCACGCGCTGCGCGATCGGCCTGCAGGACACGCGAACGCGCAGACGCTCGCGGTGCTGGCGCGGCAAGAGGCCACGTTGCGCCATGCCGCAGGCGACGCGCCGCCCTTCGATGCGCTGGGCAGCGACGACCGCATCGCCGCACTCGCGTCGGCCGCCTCGATGCTGGCGGCGCGTGCCGACTGGGCGCGCGCGATCGGATCGTTCGAACAGGCCTTGGCGGGCGCCGCAGACGGCTTGGCCCGCACCTCACCCGCGAACCGCGCGCTTGCCGTGGCGGGCAACAACCTCGCGGCCGCACTGGAAGAAAAACGCGATCGCAGCGCCGAGCATTCCCGCGCGATGCTGGTGGCGGCGCGCGCCGGGCTGACCTACTGGCGCATCGCCGGCACATGGCTTGAGGAAGAACGCGCCGGCTACCGGCTGGCCCGCTCCTGCCTGCAGGCGGGCGAGCCGGCCGCCGCAGTGCAGGCCGCGCTGAACTGCATCGCGGTGTGCGAGGCCAACGAAGCGCCAGCATTCGAGCGTTTTTTCGGTCACGCCGTTCTGGCGCTGGCACAGCGAGCCGCGGGCGGTGTTGACGCGTTCGAAACGTCGCGCCAGACGGCGCGCCATTGGCTGGCGCAAGTGCCGCAGGACGAACGCGCCTGGTGCGACGCTGACCTCGCCGAACTCGACGCGAATTGACCCAGCGCCGGCTCAACGAATCGCTGGATCATTCAGAGCCCGCCGGTATGTCTTGTTGACGCACGGTCTGCTGCAACGCGGCTGCCGCGTGATCGCGCTCGAGCCCAACCCAGCCATGCGTGCAGCAGCCAACGACTGGCGGGGCGCCAGGCCCGGCTACCGAAGCGGGTCAGGCCACCGTGTACCGCGCCACCGCCTCGGCATTCCAGCGCAGGCCCACCCCAGGCGTGTTGTTCACGACCGCATGCCCGTCTTCGATGATCAGTGGCGTTTCGAGAATCGGGTCGGCCCAGTCGACGTACTCCAGCCAGTGGCGGGTTTCACTGGCAAGCAGCAGGTGCGCGCTGACCTCGGGGTAGAGGTGGCTGGAGAGTTCGACGCCGGCAGCGGCGGCCACTGACGCGGCCTGCATCCAGCCGGTGACGCCGCCGATGCGCGCCAGGTCGGGCATCACCAGGTCGCAGGCCTGGTGCTGGATGACGCGCAGCACGTCTTTCGGCCCGTCGAGGTTTTCGCCGAGCTGGATCGGCAGCTCGAGTTCGCGCGCGAGGGTGGCATAACCGTTCCAGTCGTCATGGCGGATCGGTTCTTCGAGCCAGTACACGCCCTGGCCTTGCAGCTGGCGGCCGCGCGACAGCGCGTCTTGCAGGCTGAGCGCCTGGTTGTAGTCGACCATCAGTTGCGACGTCGACGGCAGCAGTGCGCGCACCGCGTGCAGCACGTCGAGTTCTTCCTTCATGCCGGGGTAGCCCAGGCGCAGCTTGAGCGCGGTGAAGCCCCGCTCGAGCAGCGGCATCACCTGCGTGGCGGTGCCGCGCACCCCCAGCAGCCCCAGGCCGTTGCTGTTGTAGGCGCGCAGGCGGCCAGGGCCGGCCCCGAGCAGGGTGGCCAGCGGCAGGCCTGCTGCCTTGGCGTGCGCGTCCCAGACTGCCACATCCAGTCCCGACAAGGCCATGCGCACCACACCGACGTTGCCGATCAGCGCCATGCGCCGGCTCAGCGTGGCGGCGAGCGTCAGCGGCTCGGCGCTGCGCCCGTGCAGCAGGTCGACGGCGTCTTGCAGCACCGCGGCGATCGCCTTCATGCCGCTGCGCCGGTAGCAGAACAGGTACGACTGGCCGGTGATGCCTTCTTCGGTGTGCAGGTCGATCAACAGCAACGGGGCGGTTCGGATGTTGTCGGCGCTCGTGCCCAGCGCCAGTTTGAGCGGCACCTCGACCGGCGTGAGCGTCACGCCGCGGATGCGCAGCGACGCGCGCAGTACCGCAGGAGTCGGGGTCACGGTGTGGGTCGGTTTGTTCATACGTTGGCTCCCGAATGCAGCACCAGGATGTCGAACACGGCGCGGTGCAGCGGCGTGGCCACGCCCACCTGGGCGCCGAGTTCGACCACACCGCCGCTGAGCCAGCGCACCTCGAGACGGTTGCCTTGGTCGAGGTCGTGATGCATCGACGAGGTCATGCCCGGGTCGACGTCGTCGGCGAGCCTGAGGCGATGCTCGGCGTAGTCGGCCGGCAGCTGCACGCCATGCGCGCGCCCCACGGCCACCACTTCGCGCATCAGGTCGAGGAAGAACGCGCGGGTTTGCGGGTGGCTGCGGATCGGTCCGATCGGTTTGCGGATGGCCGTGGTCGCCGCCGACAGGGCGGCGAGGAACACGTATTTTTCCCACAGCACGCGCACGATGTCGTCGGCGATCTCGGCGTTGATGCCGCCCTTCAGGCAGGCCTGCAACAAGGCCTCGGCGCGCGCCGAGCGCTTGCCGTCGTATTCGCCGAACTGCATGCGCTGCATCGGCCCGGTCTGCCGGATCACGCCGGGTCTGGCGATGCGCGTGGCGACGTAGACCACGCCGCCCATCAACTGCTCGCGCGCGAAGGCCCGCGCCAGCGTCGCTTCCTTGAGCACGCCGTTCTGCAGCGAAATCACGGTGGTATGCGGGCCGACGATGGGGCGGATCTGCTCGAGTGCGCTGTCGGTATCCCACAGCTTGACAGCGAGCAGCACGAAGTCGGGCGGCGCCGCCTCCGAAGCCCTTTCAACCACCTTGATGTTGGGGGCGCGCACCGGGCCGTCCGGGGTTTCGAGCGTCAGGCCCTGGGCGCGCATCGCGGCCAGATGGGCGCCGCGGGCGACGAAGGTGACGTCGGCACCGCCGAGCGCCAGGCGGGCGCCGAAGTAGCCACCGACGCCACCCGAACCCATCACGAGAATCTTCATGCGGTCTCCTCTGAAAATTGGAGTGTGGTGCAGCGTCGTGGTGATTCAAGTCGGCCCACGGCCCTTCGTCAGGCGGGCGCGCAATTCGGTCTTGAGCACCTTGCCATAGTTGTTCTTCGGCAGCGCGTCGACGAAACGATCCTCGCGCGGCCGCTTGAAGCGCGCCATGTGCTCCAGGCAGAGCGCGTCGAGCGCGTGCATGGTCTCGGCCGCGCTGGCATGGCACACCACGAAGGCGACCGGCACTTCGCCCCATTCGGGGTGGGCACGGCCAACCACCGAACACTCCAGCACACCCTTGTGCCGTAACAGCACTTCTTCGATTTCGCGTGGGTAGATGTTGTGGCCGCCGCTGATGATCATGTCTTTCGAGCGGTCGCGCAGCGTCAGGTAGCCGGCTTCATCGAATGAGCCGATGTCGCCGGTGTACAGCCAGCCGTCGCGCAGCGCTTCGGCGCTGGCTTTCTCGTTGTTCCAGTAGCCACGCATCACGGTGTCGTTGCGGGTGATGATTTCGCCCGATTCACCCAGCCTCGCCGGCGCGCCGGCTTCATTCACGACGCGCACCTCGACGCCGGTGCGTGGCAGCCCGCACGACGCCAGCCGCGCCAGGTGGGCAGCGTCGAGCGGGCCCTGGTGGTCGGCCTTGGACAAGCCGGTGATCGTCATCGGCGACTCGCCCTGGCCGTAGAGCTGGTACAGGCGCGGCCCCAGCACTTCGAGTGCGCGCTGCAGGTCGTTCACATACATCGGCGCGCCGCCGTAGATGAGCGTGCGCAACTGGCGCGCTGCGTTGGGCACGCCCTGCGCGGCGCGCACCAAGCGGTTGAGCATGGTCGGCGCGGCGAACATCGACACTGCCGGGTGCTGCGCCAATGCCTCGAGAATCTGCTGCTCGTCGAACCTCGCGGCAATCACCTGATGGCCGCCGCCCAGCAGGTGGGGCAGCGCGTACATGCCCGAGCCATGCGAGAGCGGCGCGGCGTGCAGCATGGTGAGCCCGGGCGACACCGCTTCGATGTCGGCGTAGTAGGCCAGCGTCATCGTCAACAGGTTGCGGTGGCTGAGCGTGGCACCCTTGGGCGTGCCGGTCGTGCCGCTGGTGTAGAACAGCCAGGCCGGTTCGGTGGGGTCGACCGCGGCGCTGGTGATGGCGGGGCCGTCGAGCAATGATTCGTAGCTGGCGCTGCCCGCGACCATGCGCAGTGGCGTGTCGGCGGCCAGGTGAGTGTGGTTGACCAGGGCCTCGAGCAGGCCTTCGCTGGTGAACAGCGCGGCGGCGTCGCAATCGTTGCCGATGTGCGCCACTTCGCGCGCATGCAGCTTCGCATTCACCGGCACGGCGCACAGGCCACCCAGCCAGCAGGCAAACAGCGCCTCGAGGAATTCGCGCCGGTTCTCCATCAGCAGCATCACGCGGTCGCCCGCGTTCAGGCCGAGGCGGTCGCGCAGGCTGCCTGCGATGTGCGTGACGCGCTCGGCAAGTTGGGTGTACGTGAGGGTTCCGGAGGCGTCGGTGATCGCCGGTTCGCCCGGTGCCAGGCGGGCACGATTCAGCAAGCCCTGGCCGATGTTCATGTCGTTTCCCCGCGCAGACCGGGTGCCATGGCCGACCAGCGGTCGCGCAATTCGCGCTTGAGCACCTTGCCGATCGCGCTGCGCGGCAGCTCGGCGAGCAGCTCCACACTTTGCAGCCGCTGCGTCTTGCCCAGGCGCGTGTTTGCCCACGCCAACAGGTCGCTGCCGAGTTGCGCCTGCGCCGCAGCGGGCCCGTCCGCGCGAACGCCGGGCGGCGCGGCATGCAGCACCACGAACGCCACTGGCGTCTCGCCCCACCGGCTCGACGGCACACCCACCACCGCCACCTCCTGCACCGCGGGGTGCTCGCGCAGCACGTCTTCGAGGTCGCTCGGGTACACATTGAAGCCGCCGCTGATGATCAGGTCCTTCTTGCGATCGAGCAGGGTCAGGAAACCGTCGGCATCAAAGCGCCCGACGTCGCCGGTGCGGATGAAACGCTTGCCGACGGCATCGAACCATTCTGCCTCGCGCGTCTTCTCGGGCTGGCCGTGGTAGCCGGTCATCATGCTCGCCGAATGGCCCACCACTTCGCCGGTGGCGCCGGCGCCAAGTTCGTGGCCGGCGTCGTCGATCAGGCGGATGTCGTGCCCTGGTGCGGGCCGCCCCACGGTGTGCAGCTTGTCGGGGTGGGCATGCGCTTCGAGGATGCAGGTGCCGCCGCCTTCCGTCATGCCGTAGAACTCGATCAGCTGGCCCGGCCAGCGGCGCAGCACCTCGGCCTTCAGCGGGCCCGCGAAGGGCGCGCTGGTGGCGAACTTGACCTGGAAACTGCTCAGGTCGAATCGGTCGAAATCGGGCAACGCGAGCAAACGGCGGTATTGCACCGGCACCAGCATGGTGTGGGTGACGCGGTGGCGCTGCGCCAGTTCCAGGTATTTCGCAGCGTCGAACCTGGCCATCAACACGACCGTGCCGCCATACGCCAACGTCGGCACAAACACGACCAGCGTGGTGTTTGAGTACAGTGGCGTGGACAGCAACGCCACCGTCTGATCACTGTAACCATAGTTGACGCCGCGCTGCACATGGGCCCAGCGCATCGCGTGCGCCTGCACGATGCCCTTGGGCGCACCGGTGGTGCCGGAGGAATAGATGATGTTGAACGGCCAGCCGGGCTCGATGGCCACCGGACGGGGCGCGGAGTCCGACCCGCGCAGCCAGTCCTGCAACGCAACGCCGGCCGCGGAACCGTCGAGCGCAATGCGTTTCAGGGCCGGGTGATCCGGACCGGCTGGGATCGCTGCCGCACCGTCGAGAACCAGTCCGGCAGCGGCGTCACAGAACAGCAGCCTGGCACCCGAGTCGTGCACCATGCCTTGCAGTGCGGCAGGTGTGACGCTCGATGCCAGCGGGGCCACCGCGGCGCCGGCACGCAAGGCGCCGAGAAACACCGCCACGAACTCGAGTGACGCTGCGGCGCACAGCGCGACCGTGTCGCCGGGGCCGACGCCGCTGCACTGCAAGGCCGCTGCAAGATGGTCGACGTGACGGTCCAGTGTGGCGTAGTCCCACCGACGCGCGCCCTCGATCAGCGCAGTTCTCAGCGGCGCGGCTCGCGCGTGCCTGCGCAACAGGTCAGGCAATGATGCGAAGTGGAAGCTCGAAATGTCCATGGAAACGACCGGTATGCCGGTGAAGATTGGCGCCGGCTGCGGCGCAGTACAGCACCTGTCGCGGGCGCCTTGCCCACGGCGACATTCAAGGTGGCGTCGAGTGAGGATCTTCTGGCTCGTCTTCGGCGCCTGTCGGCGGTGCCGCAACTCGAAATGCTTCGCTGGCCCAGGCGCCGAAATCGTTGTTCTTGCAGCGTTGGCTGCAAAACGGGCGGAAGGGGTTGTTGGGCGCGTAAAGGCTGTCACCCTTGCACGTCGGGCAACTCACGATGCGCGGGTGGGGCCGTTGCGAGCTCATGAGCAAAGTGTCAATTCGAAAGGCGTGTCGACCGGGCTGGGCTTGAGTTTTCCTTCGGTGTCTTGATGAAGCAGGCGCACGGACAGGATCAAGCGGTGCCCGCTGATCTCGGGCACCACGTCGTCCCCATTGGCCATTCTCAGGCGTGCCAGCAGATGCACCCGCCCGGGCGGCAGACTCAGCTGGAACTGACCGGCCACAGCGAGCACATGGTGCGGCACGCCCGAATCGCGGATCAGGCGCAAGAGCAGTTGCAGCGCATCGGCCATCGGCATCAAGACTTTGGCCCATTCCAGCAACTCGATGCGACGCTGGGCCGGGTCGGTGTGTTGCCAGGCGTAGTAGGCCGGCAGGTCGAAGCCGCAGGTACCGCCGGGGATGCTGATGCGACTGCGAATCGCCATCAGCCATTCATTGCCTGCCAGGGCCGCGCCGGCCTTGCCGGGCATCTGGTTCAGGGCATTGAATGCAACGTCGATGCGCGTCATCACTTCATCGAGCACAGCCTCTGAGATGGATGGGTTGCCGCGGTAGCTGCCAAGCTGGACGCGCTGCTTGTCGAGGTCTTTGAGGAGGTCGGATTTGAGGTCGGCGCGCGAACCGACGTCCATGATCTCGAACAACGTGGCCAGCGCGAAGTGGTGATCGACCGCCGCATCGCGCACCACGAGCTGGCTGAGGCGCTCGAACAGATGCTCGAGGCGCAGCATCGTGCGAATGCTTTCGTTGAAGGGGTATTCGTAAAGGATCACGGCAGCGGTTCGAAAGGACCCGCCCGCAGCAGCCTGGCTGGGGCACGACCTGATTGTTCCACAGGGCCGCCGTCCCTCCGGCGCCGCTCAGGTGCGCGTTGGCGCCCAGGCCTGCCAGAGGGCCGCGACCTCTTCGGTGAGCGTTTCGAGCGAGATGGTGTCGTTACTAATCACGGCATCGGCGCAAGCACGGCGCTTCGCGCGCGGGGCCTGCTGCTCGATGATGGCTTGCACTGCGGCTGCGCTCAGACCCGAGCGTTGCATCACGCGCGCCATCTGAGTCGACTTCTCGCAGTCGACGACCACGACGCGGCCGACCCGGTCGCGCCAATGACTCGACTCGGCCAGCAAGGGAACGTCGAAGACAAGCACTTCCGTGCTGGCAGCATTCGCCTGCCGCTCGGTCTCGATGCCAATCAGCGGATGCAGGATGGCTTCGAG
>JANNKS010000763.1:0-3854 GCA_031396425.1 Rhizobacter sp.
TGGCCGCGCTTGCCAAGTAATTCGGCCACCGCGCCTGCCAGACACAAGGAGTCGACATGTCAATATTGATCAACAAGGACACCAAGGTCATCACGCAAGGCATCACCGGCAAGACCGGCCAGTTCCACACCCGCATGTGCCGCGATTACGCGAACGGCCAGAACTGCTTTGTTGCCGGGGTGAATCCGAAGAAAGCCGGCGAGAACTTTGAAGGCATCCCGATCTTCGCCAGCGTGAAAGACGCCGCCGCCCAAACCGGCGCCACCGTCAGCGTGATTTACGTTCCGCCCGCTGGCGCGGCAGCGGCGATTCTGGAAGCCGTGGAAGCCGAACTCGACCTGGCCATCTGCATCACGGAAGGCATTCCGGTGCGCGACATGCTCGAGGTGCGCAACAAGATGCGCGTTAGGGAATCCAAGGGCGGCAAACGCACGCTGCTGCTCGGGCCGAATTGCCCGGGCCTGATCACGCCGGAACAGATCAAGATCGGCATCATGCCGGGCCACATCCATAAGGCCGGCCGTGTCGGCGTGGTGTCGCGCTCGGGCACGCTGACCTACGAGGCGGTGGCGCAGCTCAGCGAAATCGGCCTGGGCCAGTCGAGCGCGGTGGGCATCGGCGGCGACCCGATCAACGGCCTGAAGCACATCGACGTGATGCGCCTGTTCAACGACGACCCCGGCACCGATGCGGTGATCATGATCGGCGAAATCGGCGGCCCCGACGAAGCCGAAGCGGCGCGCTGGTGCAAGGCGAACATGAAAAAACCCATCGTCGGTTTCATCGCAGGGGTCACCGCGCCGCCGGGTAAACGCATGGGCCACGCCGGCGCGCTGATTTCGGGCGGTGCCGACACCGCCGACGCCAAACTGGCCATCATGGAAGAGTGCGGTTTCACGGTCACGCGCAACCCTTCCGAGATGGGCCGGCTGCTCAAACGTCTGCTGTAGCGGCGTGCCCCACCCTGCGCGGGCGGGCGGCAATTGCGCACACCGTCCCGGCGTGCCGGGCGTCAGCCGCCAAGCCCTTGTGGTTGGGCGCCACGATCCAAGGCACAATTCGTCACTCAGACCGGCCAACCCAAGCAGCCCCGTCAGTGCTACCAAACCAAGAATCCATGAGCCTCGAGTTCTTCAGCGCAACCGATACCGGCCGGGCGCGCAACAACAATGAAGATTCGGTTGCCCTGGACGAAACCAACGCGCTGATGGTGCTGGCCGACGGCATGGGCGGCTACAACGCCGGTGAGGTGGCGAGCAGCATGGCCACCTCGTTCATCAAGAGCGAACTCGGCCGCTGGCTCACCGAAGCGGCCGACAACGCCTCCGACACCGACGTGCGTCGTGCGATGGACATCTGCGTCGACAACGCGAACCGGGCGATCTTCAACGCCGCCAACTCGAATCCGCAGTACGCCGGTATGGGCACGACGCTCGTGATGGGCGTGTTCCGCGAAGGCCGCCTGCTGATCGGCCATGTGGGCGATTCGCGCGGCTACCGGCTGCGCGCCGGGCGCCTGACCCAGATCACGCACGACCATTCGCTGCTGCAGGAGCAGATCGACGCCGGGCTCATCACGATCGAGCAGGCGGCGTTCTCGTCGAACAAGAACCTCGTCACGCGCGCCGTGGGTGTTGAAGACACCGTGCTGCTCGAAACGCATCTGCACGACGTGCTGCCGGGCGACACCTACCTGCTATGCTCCGACGGCCTGTCCGACATGCTCGACGACGAGAGCATCCTGCAGGTGTTGCTTGGCAGCGACTCGTTGGCCGAAGCAGTCGCCGCGTTGATCGACGCCGCCAATGACGCGGGCGGAAAGGATAATATCTCGGTCGTCCTGGCGCGGGTGCGCGGCCCGGCAGGGTCAGCCAGATCATGGTGGCCGTTCCGGCGCTGAGCGGCAAAGAGCGCAGCACCAGACAAGAGATAAAAACGCAGCAGAGGTCACAAGCATGGGCAAGTTGGTCGTATCGCTCGACGGTGTGGTGATCAAGGAAGTGCAGATCACCAAGGACAAGACCACACTCGGGCGGCGCCCGTACAACGACATCGTGATCGACAACCTCGCCGTCAGCGGCGAGCACGCCGTGCTGCAGATGGTCGGCTCCGACGTCTTCATTGAAGACCTCAACAGCACCAACGGCACCTACATCAACGGCAAGGCGATCAAGAAGCAGCTGCTCACGCACAACGACACCGTCGAGATCGGCAAGTACAAGATCAAGTACCTGGTCGAAGACGGCACCGACTACGAAAAGACGATGATCCTCAAGCCCGGTGCACTGCCTGCACCGCACCACTCGGGCTTTGGCGCGTCCGGCTTCGGGCCGATGGGTGGCTCCACCGCGCCGGCATCGATCAAGGTGCTCAACGGCGCTGCGGCCGGGCGCGAAGTGGCGCTCAGCAAGGTCGTCACGACGGTGGGCAAACCGGGAGTGCAGGTCGCCTCGATCACCAAGCGCCCCGGCGGCTATGTGCTCGCGCACGTCGAAGGCTCGCTGCGGCCGACGGTCAACGGCAGCCCGGTGATCAGCGAAACGGTGCACCTGAAGAACGGCGACGTGATCGAGCTGGCCGGCACGCAGATGCAATTTGTGCAGCCGTAGGTTCGCACGCCGCGCTCAAGCACAAAGACCCAGCGGCGCGCGCGCCGCCATCCTTACCAAGTCATACCGGCGAAAGCCGGTATCCACTGGCACCAGACCCCGCCAGGCCATCGATCTCGTACAACATCCGCGTGACCCACTTCACGCCGGCTGCGCACCCTGGCTGCGACGCGCCACCAAACATCCATCAAGCGCGACTTTCGCGCCTTGAACGCGGGCGCGGCCAAGGCCACCATAGGCCCATGCTCGCCGGGGTGCAGCCCTGCCCCCGGCGCGACGCACTTCCCTTTGACAGGCGCCCCACCCGTTCATGAGATTTCAAGTCCTCGGCTGCTCCGGCGCCATTGCAGCGGGTTGCAAGACCACCGCCTTCCTGCTCGACCACGACGTGCTGATCGACGCCGGCACCGGCGTGGGCGACCTGCCGCTCGAAGCGCTCTCACGCATCGACCACATCCTGATCAGCCATTCGCACCTCGACCATGTGCTGGCGATCGCCCTGCTGGCCGACAGCGTGATCCGCCTGCGTGAATCGCAGAACCGCGGGCCGATCCAGGTGCATGCCCTGCCCGAGACGATTGCAGCGCTGCGCGCGCACATCTTCAACGGCGTCATCTGGCCCGACTTCACGCGCCTGCCAACGGTCGAGCACCCGGTGCTCGCCCTCGTGCCGTTCGCCGTGGGCGATACCCTCGAGCTGGGCGGCAAACGCATCGAAGTGCTGAGTGCTTCTCACACCGTGCCGGCCGTCGGCTTCGGTGTCGACGGCGGCGCGCACGGCTGGTTCATCTACACCGGCGACACCGGCCCGAACCCCGTACTGTGGCGGCGCCTGCAGCAACTGCGCGTGGCGCATCTCGTCATCGAAACCGCGTTCAGCGACGAAGAGCACGCGCTGGCGCGCCTGAGCAGACACCTGTGCCCGACCGAGCTGGGCCATGAGTTGGGCCAATTGGCCGGCCGCGTCGACGTTCACATCACCCACATCAAGCCGGGCGAGATGGACGCCGTGATGGCTGAAATCGGCCAGCTCGGCACGAACCATCGCATTCACGCACTCGCCGCTGGGCAAGTCATCCGGCTTGGCTCAGCCTGAAGATTGGGCCCGCAAAGTGACGTTTTTCGGCGGACCGAAACAACAGCGACGTGGCAAGCTCTGCACAGTGACCGTTTGCGTCACATTTGAGTCGCAAGCGCGGGCCAATTCCACGATTTGCCGTCCCAAACGGGTTGGCACAAGCCCTG
>JANNKS010000077.1:0-3861 GCA_031396425.1 Rhizobacter sp.
GGCCGCCGTGATCGACAAGGACCTGACGAGTGCGCTGCTCGCCGCATACCTGCACGCTGATGCGCTGATCATGCTCACCGGCGTGGAGCGGGTCGCGCTTGACTTCAATCGGCCTACCCAGCGCTGGCTCGACCGCCTGAGCCTGGCCGAGGCGCGCCATCATGCGGCACAAGGGCAGTTCCCGCCCGGCAGCATGGGCCCGAAGATCGCTGCGGCGATCAGCTTCCTGCAGGAAGCGCCCGAAGCCAATGCCAACGGCAGGGTGATCATCACCTCGCTGGAAAAGACCTTCGAGGCGCTGATGGGGCGCGCCGGCACCCACATCACGCTGGGGACCGCTCCTTGATGAACGCCCACCCGCCGTTGCGCCGCATCGAAGGGTTCGAGTCGACCGCCTACGCCTGGCGCGGCGAGCACATCGTGTGGGTGGGCGACAACGCCGGCATCGACCACCCACGCAACGCACATGGCCCGTGGCAGCCGGCGCCGCTCGATTGCGATTCGCAGCGGCTGCGCGCCGGTGCGCAGCTCGGCATGGCGGCGCTCGATGAACTGCCGGCGAAGGGCCTGCTGCTGTGGCTCGCCGGTCGGCAGTTGCCGTTCCCGCTGGAGCACGCGACGGCGCGCTTCGATGCGATCCGCGCCGCACTCGCGCACAACGACCTGCCTGCGTTCGCCGCCGCGGCACCGCGTGTGCTCGGCCTGGGGCCTGGCCTGACGCCCAGCGGCGACGATTTTCTGGGAGGCATCTTCTTCGCCCTCAACCATGCGCCGCGTCGCACCTGGCTGGCGCATCTGCCCGCCGTGCAGGCCGATCTGCGCGCACGCTGCAAGACCGCCACCAACGTGATCAGCGCCGCATTGCTCGACGACCTGATGTGCGGCAGCAGCTACGGCGCGCTGCACACCTGCCTGGCTGCCCTCCAAGGCGGGCTGCAAAGCGACATCGTGGCCTCGGCCCAGGGCGTGCTGCGCATCGGCGCGAGCTCGGGCGCCGACCTGCTCGCCGGCCTGCTGCTGGCCCTGGTCACGACATCCGACCCGAATTCCGACCGACCCGCGCCATGAACCTGAGCACCAACACCCTGTTGACCCAGACACCCGCGGTGCTGAACCTGGGCATCACCTCGTTCAATGACAGCGTCACCGCGAACGGCGGCAGCCTGTCCGCCGTGGCGTGGCGCCCGCCCGGCAATGCCGAGCCGGCACTCGCATGGCAACTCGCCCGCCTGCTGGGCGATGCGCGCATCGCAGCGGCAAACACCTTGGCAACCCAACGCATCATCGCGGCGCGGCCGGTGTGGGAAGACGTCGCCCTGCGCGCCGACGGCGTGTGGCCCGAGATGCGCGGCACGCGCCTGCTGTTGCACGCCGGCCCGCCGGTGGCCTGGGGCGAGATGTGCGGCCCGATGCAGGGCGCGATGGTCGGCGCGGTGCTGTATGAGGGGTGGGCCAGCACGCCACAGCAGGCGCGCAGCATGCTCGAGGCCGGCGAGATCGAGTTCGGCCAGTGCCACGACTTCGACGCCGTCGGGCCGATGACGGGCATCATCAGCGCCTCGATGCCGCTGATCCAGGTGCGCGATGCGACCCACGGCAAGCTGGCCTACACCAACATCAACGAAGGCATCGGTCGGTGCCTGCGCTTCGGCGCCAACGGGCCCGACGTGTTGCAGCGCCTCAAGTGGTTCGAAGCCGTGCTGGCCCCGGTGCTCAAGGCCGGCGTACGCCAGGCGTTCGACCAGAGCGGCGGCATCGACCTGAAGGCGATTCAGTGCCAGGCGCTGTTGATGGGCGACGAGGTGCACAGCCGCAACGCGGCCTCGACCTCGCTGTTCTTCATGGCGCTTGCGGTGGCGCTTGCGTCGCCCGGCGCGCGCGCCGCAGTGCCGGCCGAGCACATCCACGCGACGCTGGACTTCGTCGCTCGCACCTCGCAATTCTTCCTGAACTACTCGATGGTGTCGTGCAAGGCGATCATGGACGCGGCGCATGGCATCCCGTTCAGCACCGTGGTGACCGCGACAGCGCGCAACGGCACGCAGACCGGTCTGCGCGTCAGCGGCCTGGGGAAACAGTGGTTCAGCGCGCCTTCCGACATGCCGCAAGGCCTGTTCTTCCCTGGCTTCAGCCAAGCCGACGCCTGCCCCGACATCGGCGACAGCGCGATCACCGAAACCGCCGGTTTCGGCGGTTGTTCGTTCGCGGCATCACCGGCGCTGACACTGCTGGCCGGCGGCACGGTGGGCGACGCGGTGCGCTACAGCCGCGAGATGTATGAAATCTGCGTCACCAAGAACCCCGGGATGAGCCTGCCCGCGCTCGACTTCGCCGGCGCACCGTGCGGTATCGACGTGCGCAAGGTGGTCGACAGCGGCATTCGCCCCGTCGTCACCACCGGCATCGCGCACCGCGAAGCCGGCATCGGCCAGATCGGCGCGGGCATCGTGCGGGTTCCCATGGCGTGCTACTCCAACGCCTTCGATGCCCTTGCCGAACAGTTCCTGGACGATTGAACCGATGCGACAAACCCTGACTTCCCCGCGCGGCATGGTGACCGCGCCGCACCACCTTGCCGCCAGCAGTGCGGCGGCCGTGCTGCGCGAAGGCGGCAATGCGATCGAGGCGATGGTCGCGGCAGCGGCGACCATTGCGGTCGTCTACCCGCACATGAACTCGATCGGCGGCGACGGCTTCTGGATCATCTCCGAGCCGGGCAAACCGCCCGTGGGCATCGACGCCTGCGGCCGCGCGGCGGCGCTGGCAAGCCTCGATTTCTACGCCGGCCGCGGCCTGAAGGCGATTCCCGGGCGCGGGCCGCTCGCAGCGAACACCATTGCGGGTGCGGTTTCGGGCTGGCAGGAAGCACTGCGGCTCTCGGCGCAGCAGGGCGGCCGCCTGCCGGTGTCGCGGCTGCTGCAAGATGCGATCTGGTATGCCCGGCATGGCGCGCCGGTGACGCAAAGCCAGGTCAACTTCACGTACAAGTTCCTGCCGGAGTTGGGGCAGCTGCCCGGGTTCGCGGGCCAATTCCTGATCACCCCCGCCGACAGCGCCGCCACAACGATCGACCCGGTGCCGCGTCACGATACCTTGCGCAGCTACCCGGCCCTGGCCAACACACTGCAGGCGCTCGCCGAGCGCGGGCTGGACGACTTCTATCGCGGCAGCGTCGCCGACGCGATTGCCGCCGAACATGCGCGGCTGGGCGGCCCGTTGCGCTTGCCCGATCTGCAAGCACACCGGGCGACGTCCGTGCTGCCACTCTCGGTGCGGGTCACTGGTGCAACGCTGTTCAACCTGGCACCGCCGACGCAAGGCCTGGCTTCGCTGATGATCCTGGCGATCTTCGACAAGCTGCGCCTGCGCTACGCGATCCGCGACGAACAGAGTTTCGAGTACCTGCATGCCCTGGTCGAAGCCACCAAACAGGCGTTCCGGGTGCGCAACCGCCACATTGCCGACCCGGCGACGATGGCCGCGCGCAGTGTTTCCCCCGAGCAGTTCCTGAGCGACGCATTCATCGATGAATGCGCGCTCGCGGTCGACATGAAGAAGGCGCTGCGCTGGCCCGAACCAGCGATTCATGGCGACACGGTCTGGATGGGCACGGCCGACAGTTCCGGTCGCATGGTCAGCACCATCCAGAGCGTCTACTGGGAATTCGGCTCCGGCGTGATACTGGCCGACACCGGCGTCGTCTGGCAGAACCGCGGTTCGAGTTTTTCGCTCGACCCGGCGTCGCACCTTGCGCTCGCGCCAGGCAGGCAACCGTTCCACACGCTCAACCCGGCGCACGCGCGCTTCGACGACGGCCGCCACATGGTCTACGGCAACATGGGCGGCGACGGCCAGCCGCAA
>JANNKS010000099.1:0-7225 GCA_031396425.1 Rhizobacter sp.
TGACGGGCCACCGGCACGCGCACGTCCTTCTGGCTGTAGACCGTGACCACGTCGCCCGAAAGCAGCTCGAGGTTGTTGGCGGGGTCGCCGTCCAGGACGGCCTTGCCCAGGTTGAACGGGATCACCTGCGTGCTGAGGTCCTTCTCGATCAGGCGTTCGATGACGGCGTAGTCCCAGTTCAATTCGTCGAACAGTGCCGCAGGGGTCTTCTTGGCCCGGTTGGCGGCGGCAAGATCGTCTTCGCGTTCGCCGGTGCGCCGTGGCTTCAGGGGGCGTTGCGCAGGAACCTCGCGCGACACGCCCGGGACCGCGCCCGCCGTGGTTGCCGCCATGCTTGCGCGCGCCGCACCGCCTGGCCGCTGCTCCTCGTCATCTTCCGGCTCGAACACCTGGACGAGCAAATTCTTGCGCCGGTAGAACTCGGGCGAAATCAGCGCGTCGCGGTCGGGAATCAGGTCGCGAATGCGCATGCCCGGGCGGTGCGGGTAACGCAGCGGCTGGGCGACATGGCCCTTGAGCGTCACGGCGTTTGCAAAACGCGGCGAGATCGCCAGCAAGGTCAGCAGGTCGCCGTCGCGCAAGGGCTTTTGCAGGCCGTCCGCGTCGAGCTTGAATTCTTCGATGAACCGCGCCGCGCGCGCCTGGGTTGCATCGACGCGCTCGAGCTGGGCGCGGTTGCGGTCGGCCAGCAGCGGCGCGCCGCCGGCATAGCGCAGCACGTCGCGCACCGATTCATTCTGGGTCTTCAACTCGTAGATGGCCGGCACGTCCAGGGCGCCCGACAACGCCACGCGTGGCCCGACAGGCTGGAACAGCACCACGTCGCCGGCGGCGAGTTGAATGTCCTTCGACTTGTCGCCCAGCACCAGGAAATCGTACAGGTCGAGTTCGGAGACATCCTTGCCGTCGCGTCGCAACAGCACCTTGCGCATCGAGCCGTACGGCGCCGGCCCGCCGGCGGCGGCCATCGCCGAGAGCAGCGTCGCCTGGCCGGGCAAGGTGTACACGCCAGGCCGCTGTGCGGGCCCGACGACGAACACCTTCACGCCGCGCAGTTGGCCCAGCGCGACGCTGAGATTGAAGTTGGTGTAAAGCCTGCCGATCTGCGCGCGCAGGTGTTTCTCGAGGTCGGATGCCTTCACGCCGGTGACGCTGAAGGTGCCGACCTTGGGCAGGTTCAACATGCCGTTGCGATCGACCATGGTGCGGTAGTCGACGTCGATCGAACCCCAGGCGCGCAGGATCACTTCGTCGCCCGGGCCGAGGGCATAGTCGGCCGAGACGGGCACGTTGTCGGGGGCGGAAAAACCGTCCGCGGTTTCGGCAAAGAAGCTGGCGCCAAAGGTCGGCAGGAGTCGGCCCGTCGATGCTTCGACGAATTTTTGAAACTCGCTGGGCTTGATCGGCAGCGGTTCGTGCCGGCGCAGCGCAAGGTCCGGGGCTGCTGCGGCGGCGTCCGGGCTCGCTTTGCCCTGGGCCGGCACGGCGGCGCCAAGGGGGCTTCTTGCAGTCGCGCCGGTGGTGCCGGTGTTTGCGTTACCGCCGGTGCTGTCGCGCTGGCGCGGACTTTGTGCCGGACTGTAGCCCGGCGTGCTGAACGTGCCACCTCCCTTGGCCTCATCGGCGCTCTGGGCAGTCGCATGGCCATTCACGCAACACCACAGAACGGTCGTCAAGGCAAGGCGCGAGAGAAGTGAAACTGTCATGAAAGGCCCGACGGAGGGTCTCGAAACGGATGGCGGATGGGCGCGCGCGGCAAGCGGCGCCTCAGAGGCGCTCCATGTCCAGCGGGCGTCAGCGTCACATGGAGGGCCGATCAGCGGCACAGGGGCGCCGCCGTGATGTTAACGGATGCGCTCCCGGGGCAGCATCGAGCCGTCGGGTGGCCGTGTTGGGCTGAGCCTCGGGTCGAACCGCGGGCCAAAGCCCGTCGGGCTTGACCAGGGGTCATCCTGGCAGAACGACCGTCGATTGAAGTGATGCCGCAAGTCAGCACGAGCCAATGTTCAGGCCGCCTTCTCGGCGGCAGCCCGGGCGGTGCGGGTGGGTGGACCGGAACGGTCTGCTTCGCGTTGGCGAAACAGACCGGGCGGCGCATTTACTCCTTGCGGTAGTCGTCGTGGCAGGCCTTGCAGGACTTGCCCGCCTCGCCCACTGCCGCCTTGATCGTGTCGATGTTGCCGGTCTTTGCGGCTGCATTGACCTTGACCATCTCGTTCTGCATTTTTTCGGCCAGTCCCTTGACCTTGTCCGATTCGGTCCAGATCTCGGGCTTGGCACGTGTCTCACCCTTGTCGGTGCCGGGAATGAAGGCGACGAACGGCAGTTTGGACATCGAGGTGGCGAGCTCGGCACTGTCGGCCGCAACCTTGGCGTCGAAAGGTGCCTTGCCATTGGCCATCGCAGCGACACGGCCGAAGTGAGTGCCCATCACGGTGAAGACGGCCTTGCGATACTTGATTGCGTCCTCGGGCTTGGCAAACTGGGCCGCGGCTGGCAGGGCGGCCGCGAGGCCGATCAGCGTCGCCACCAGTGTCAATGTCGTGCGCAGCAGTCTTGTCATGCAGATTCTCCTGAGGTAAGTTGGGATAGGGTGTGCTTCGGCGAAATTCTCCGCGCCAGAGCGCCGCCGAGTGTACGAAAGCTCCGCGTCAACTATTCCGGCTCGCTGCAAACTTTCGGTGCGCGCCCAGCAGGGTGCGAGTTGCGGTTATCTTTAGGGCTTGCAAACTTCCCATGAACGACCTGGCATGTCCGTGCAAACCCTGAGTAACGTGCGCATCTGGGACCTGCCTACGCGCCTGTTCCATTGGCTGCTCGCCGCGGCCGTGATCGGCTCGGTGGTCACCGCAAAAATCGGTGGCAACGCAGCAGTCTGGCACTTCCGCCTTGGCTATCTGATCTTTACGCTGCTGGCGTTTCGTGTCTTGTGGGGGCTGATCGGCGGGCGCTGGTCGCGCTTCGCGAACTTCATCTACGCGCCTTCCACGCTGCTGCGCTATTTGCGTGGGCAGGTGCGCGCGGAAGAACACCTGGACGTGGGCCACAGTCCGCTTGGCGCGGGCTCGGTGTTTGCGCTGCTGCTCATCCTGGCGGCGCAGGTGGGCAGCGGCCTGTTTGCCGATGATGAAATCGCCAACGCCGGCCCGATGGTGAAGTTCGTTTCGAGCGCGACAAGCAGCACGCTGACGAGCTGGCACAAGAACTTCGGCCAGTGGATCATCATCGCCCTGGTGGTGTTGCACGTCGGGGCGATCCTGTTCTACCGGTTCAAACATGGGCGCGACCTGGTCGGCCCGATGTTGAGTGGCGACAAGATGCTGGGCGCCGATGTTCCGGCTTCGGCCGATCGGCTGAGCAACCGGGCGATTGCGCTGGTCCTGATTGCGTTATGCGGTGCTGGCGTGGGCTGGCTGGTCAGCCTGGGCGGCTAGACGCCGTCATTGCCAGATCGAGGTGGCTGAATGCTCGCACCAGGAATCACGCTCAGGTACCCGGACGCACCGGCCATGCTCGACGCCGCACGCGAGATCCTGCGCGAGTACGCGCGCGGTTTGCAGGTCGACTTGTGCTTCCAGAATTTCGACGCCGAACTTGCCGCGCTGCCGGGGGACTACGCCGCGCCCAGCGGGCACCTGTTGCTCGCCTTTGTGGAGGGCGAACTGGCCGGCTGCGGCGCGTTCCGGGCGTTGCCCGGGGTCGATTACGCCAATGCCTGCGAGATGAAGCGCCTGTTCGTGCGGCCGGCGTTTCGCCGTTTCGGGCTGGGGCGTGTGGTGGCGCAAGCGCTCATCGACGAGGCGCGCCGTAGTGGATACTCGGCGATGCTGCTCGACACACTGGACGACATGGAGGCCGCCCGAGGCCTGTATGCAACGCTCGGCTTCGAGCCCGTTGCCCCGTATTACTTCAACCCGATCGGCGGCGCCCATTACCTGAAGGTGGATCTGTCCTGAACCACTGTGGCGCGGCGAGCCGGCGGCCCGAAGCGGGTCGACAGCGCTGCCCATTGATGCCCCGAGGTGCCCCATGAATCCGTTCACCCAACTGCTGCGCACCAGTGGCGGCCATCCGCCGATCGGCACCTGGATTGTTTCGGCCAGCGCGCTGGTGGCCGAAGCGGTGGGCTGGGCCGGGTTTGACTGGGCCGTGATCGACATGGAACACGCTCCACCCGACGTGATGGACGTGATGCACATGCTGCAGGCGCTCTCGGGAACCAAGACGGTGGCGCTGGTGCGCGTGCCGTGGAACGACGCCGTGGTCGTCAAGCGCGTGCTCGACGTCGGCGCCACCTGCGTGATGTTCCCGTTTGTCCAGAACGCCGATGATGCGCGACAAGCCGTGGCGGCGACGCGATTCCCGCCGCTGGGGGTGCGCGGCGTCGCCGGCCTGAGCCGGGCGTCGCACTACGGCACCTTGCCCCACTACGTGCGTGGCGCGAACCGCCAGGTGGGTGTGATCGTGGAGATCGAAACGCCGCAGGCGATCGAGCAGATTGAAGCGATCGCGGCAGTCGACGGCGTCGACGCGTTTTTCATCGGCATGTCCGACCTTGCGGCTGCGCTCGGCCATGCCGGCACCGCCAACCACCCGGCGGTGGTGGACCTGATGTCCAGGGCAGTGCAACGCTGCAAGGCGCTCGGCAAACCAGTCGGGACGGTGGGCGCTACTGCCGAAGTGGTGGCGCAACACCGTGCGGCGGGTTTCGATTTCGTCGGTGTCGCGTCCGACCTGGGCTTGATGATGACCGCGGCCCAGAGGGTGATCACGGCGCTTCGAACGTCTTCGGGCGAACATGTGCACAGCCTGGCGACCGGGACGCGGCCCGAGGGTGCATGATTGTTCCCGTGCGTCGGGACGATTCGATCGACGCGTCCGCTGTCAAGGGGCCTGCGCCGGGGTGCAGCCGGTGATTCCGAGAGACCACAACTGAGACAACCATGACGCAGAGAAATCAATCCGGCTTTGAACTGCACGCGGGGGCCTTGCGTCTGGCGCTGCGCCCCGACCTTGGAGGATGCATTGCCGGCCTGTGGCACCGCGACACGGCGATTCTGCGATCGTCCGATCCAGCGACGTTGACCGCGTCGCGCCCCTCCGGCTGCTATCCGCTGGTGCCGTATTCGAATCGCCTGGCGTACCGTCGATTCCGCTGGAAAGGGCACGACTACACCACGGCGCCGAACTTCGACGCCAGCCCGCACTCGGTGCACGGGGTGGGCTGGTTGCGGGCCTGGAACGTGACGGCGTCGACTGCGGTGGATGTGGCACTGACCTATCGACACCACGCCGATCAACACTGGCCGTTCGCTTTCGAGGCGCGTCAGTACTTCACGCTGGGCCCGACTGCCTTGCACGTCGAGATGCAGTTCACCAATCTTGCCGACCTGGCGCAACCGGTCGGCCTGGGCTGGCACCCTTACTTCCCGAAACGCTCGCGCAGCCGCCTGCATGTCGAGCTGTCGGACCGTTGGGATTCAGACGCCGCCCAGCTGCCGGTGCGCAAGGTCGCCCAACCGGGGATCGACAGTGATATCTCGCACCTCGACTTCGACAACTGTTTTGAAGGCTGGCGCGGCCCGGCGCGCATTCGTGACGAAAAGGTATCGCTGCAGCTGTCGTCATCGCTGAATCATCTGGTCGTGTTCACGCCGCGCGAAAAAGACTACTTCTGCGTCGAACCGGTCAGCCATCTCAGCAACGCCATTCACATGGCCGACCCGCTGGCACAAGGCCTGCGCAGCGTTGCGCCCGGCGAAACCATCGACGCCTGGATGCAGCTCGACATTGGGGTGGTCTGAGACGAACAGCCAAGACGACGCAGTGGGTTTGGAGGCCGGCGGGTCGGTGTCGCGGCAACGCATTGGTTTGTGTCACTGCTGCGCCGGTGCAACACCACAGGTGGAACCGCCCAGGGGTTTCCACGTATAATTTTTGGCTGGACTGAAACCGATTGTGTCCCGGGCCATGAAAGATCGAATCGCCCAGGGTACGGTGCGCAAGGGGTTTCAAGACGAGCTGGAAGACCCGCCCGTGCGGCCGTTGACCTCCGAGGAGGCCGCGGCACTGCGGGCAAGGAATCCGGCGGTGTCACCGTGGCGCGTGGTCGGCACGCAGATCGGGGTCGGTGCGGTGGTGACTGCGCTGGCCTGGCTGATGACCGGCGAGCCTCAAGTGGTTTGGTCTGCGCTCTATGGCGCGGCAACGGCGGTGGTGCCGGGTGCCTTGATGGCGCGCGGCATGACGAGCAGGTTCACGAGCATCTCACCCCTGACCAGCAGTGTTGGCGTGATGGTCTGGAGCCTGGTGAAAATCGGAGTCACGGTGCTGATGCTGTTGATCGCGCCGCGGCTGATTCAGCCCCTGAGCTGGCCGACCTTGCTGGTCGCATTGGTGCTGTGTATACAGGTCTATTGGCTCGCGCTGCTGTGGCGCGGGCGGTGAGTCGAAGAAGAGACAGAACCCTATGGCAGCAGAAGGTCATGCACTCACCGCCGGTGACTACATCGTTCACCACCTGACCCATTTCCAGACCGGCAAGCCCAAGGGCCTGGTCGATTTTTCCGTCATCAACTTCGACTCGGTCGTCTTCTCGGTGCTGCTGGGTGTGCTGGGCTGTTTCTTGTTGTGGAAAGCCGCGAGCACGGCCACCTCAGGCGTGCCGGGGCGCTTCCAGGCGGCGGTCGAAATCCTCTTCGAAATGGTCGAGAGCCAGGCCAAGGGTATCGTCCACAACGCCAACAGCCGCAAACTCGTCGCACCGCTGGCGCTGACGGTGTTTGTCTGGATCTTCCTGCTCAACGCGATGGACCTGTTGCCGGTCGATCTGCTGCCGGAGATCTGGAAACTGATCTATGGCGCCGCCGGCCACGACCCGGCTCATGCGTATCTGCGCGTCGTGCCCACCGCTGACCTTTCCGTCACGATGGGCCTGTCGGTCGGTGTGTTGATCCTGTGCCTTATCTACAACGTCAAGATCAAGGGTCTGGGCGGCTGGATTCACGAGCTCTTCGCCGCGCCGTTTGGCAACCACTGGGCGTTGTACCCGTTCAATTTCGCGATGCAGGTGGTCGAGTTCGTTGCCAAGACCGTTTCGCACGGCATGCGACTGTTCGGCAACATGTATGCGGGTGAATTGATCTTCCTGCTGATCGCGCTGTTGGGTGGTGCGTTCACGTTCTCGCTCGGTGGCTTCGCATTGGGTGCGTTGCATGTTGTTGCC
>JANNKS010000104.1:0-9489 GCA_031396425.1 Rhizobacter sp.
GCCCGCTGGGCGTGAACGACCACTGAGCTTGCGCACCGATTTGATTGATGATGACCCAGCCGTCGGAATGCGTGACCACGGTGCCCGCGCCGTCGTGCGCGCTCAATGAGGCCAATGCATCGGCCACGGACGCGTATTCGATCGCGCGCGTCGGGGGTGCTGGCATGGCGGACTCCGCAGGCGTCTGCGCCGGCGACAGTCCGGGCACTGTGATCGCCCAGAGCCCAAGACACATGGCAACCAAACCCGGGTTCAGGCGGTCTGGCCAGCAATGAAGAACGAACCAGAGGCGATGCGACATACCGCGTGTTTTACCAGACCAGGGCTGATGTCATGCTCAGCTCGGGCTTCGGTCGCGTCACCGCAGGCGCGATTCGGCCCATGCGGCACTGCGGCGGCGAAAGGATTGGATGCGAAAATCCTTCCGCCCGACAGCGGTGCAACTGGCAGCCGCGGACCCAGGCCAACCCATGAGCAAAGCTTTCACCCGTGAAACCGACGCCGCTGACGATGACGACGAAGACGACGTCGCGGCGCCAGCGTTGCCGCCTGGCACGCGCAACTACCTCACCCCATCCGGCTACGCGCGCTTGCGGGCCGAGCTGTTGAGCCTGCTCGACGACGAGCGTCCGAAGGTCGTGGAGGTCGTGTCGTGGGCGGCGAAAAACGGCGACCGCTCGGAAAACGGCGACTACCTCTATGGCAAGAAGCGCCTGCGCGAAATCGACCGGCGCATCCGTTTTCTCACCAAACGCCTGGACATCGCTGAAGTGGCCGACCCCAGCGTGCATCATGGCAGCGAGCAGGTTTTCTTCGGCGCGACCGTGACCTACGCCAACCTCAAGGGCGAGCAGCACCGTATCACGATCAAGGGCGTTGACGAAGTCGACAACCTGGCCGGCGAGGTGAGCTGGGTGTCGCCGATGGCGCGCGCGTTGCTCAAGGCTCATGTGGGGGACGAACTGCAGTTCATGACGCCCGGTGGGCTGGAGCGCATCGAAGTCATCTCCGTGGCCTACCCCGCCCCGCCGGGCTGATCTGCCGGGCTTGCGACCGACCGACACCTGTAGCGGCGACGTTCGAATCTAGGGCTTGATTCGCGCCACTCGCAGGACCACGCTGGAGCGCTTCAGGGTTCGAATCACGTCCGCCAGCTGAAGCCGGTCGCGCACACTCAGGACGAGTTTCAGTTCCGCCGTGGTGGCAGCGGGGTCGTTGCCCATTTCGATGTGGGTGATGTCTGCCTCGGCAGCACTGACTGCGGCGGCGACCTGTGCGAGCACGCCCTTGCGGTTGTGCAGCAGCAGCGTGACCCCGGTGTCGAAGGGGCGCGTTGGTTGCTCGGCCCACTCGACGCCCATCCAGTTTTCCGGATCGCGCTCGAACAGCCGTTTGCCGACGCTGCACTCTGCCGTATGCACCAGCAAGCCTTCCCCCCGGCCAAGGTAGCCGACGATGCTGTCGCCGGGAATGGGTCGGCAACACGGGGCCAACTGCACCGACGCACCGTCGGCGCCGTCGATCACGATCAGCCCTTGCGAAGGGGTCGAGTCGTCCTGCCCGTATCGCTCCATCGTGAGGGTCAACGCGTCGGGCTTGTTGCCATGCTCTACGAGCAAACGCGCCAGGCGTTTTGCGACGATCGTCGCGATCTTTCGCCCCAGGCCGATATCGACCAACAGGTCTCCCTGGTTGCGGTTGCCGCTCCAGCGCAACAGGGTCTGCCAGACCGGCGCCTCCTGCGGGCCGGTGCCCGGCATTTGCAGCCCTTCGGCGCGCAGCGCGCGCACCAGCAGGCGCTCGCCGAGTTCCTGCGACTCCTCCTGCTCCATGTTCTTGAGGAAGTGGCGGATCTTCGAACGCGCGCGGCCGGTGCGCACGAAGTTGAGCCAAGCCGGGTTCGGCCTCGCGCCGGGTGCGCTGATGACTTCCACCACGTCGCCGCTGCGCAGTTCGGTGCGCAGCGCCACCGGTTCGCCGTTCACCTTCGCGGCGACGCAATGGTCGCCAACGTCAGAGTGAATGGCGTAGGCAAAGTCGATCGGCGTGGCACCGCGAGGCCGCGCGAGGATTTTCGACTTCGGCGTGAACACGTAGACCGCGTCGGGAAACAGGTCGATCTTGACGTGCTCCAGGAACTCGCTCGCATCGCGCGTCTCGTCCTGAATGTCGATGAGGGACTGCAGCCACAAGGTGCCCAGACGTTGCGCTTCCTGCGCCTGCGCATTGCCGCTGGCGTGGCTCTTGTACATCCAGTGCGCCGCAATGCCTTTCTCGGCCACGGCGTTCATCGGTTCGGTGCGGATCTGGAATTCGACCGCCGTGCCCAGGGGACTCACCAGCGTGGTGTGCAGGGACTGATAGCCGTTAGCCTTCGGAATGGCGATGTAGTCCTTGAAGCGCCCCGGTAGCGGCTTGTAGACCTGGTGCAGGACGCCGAGCGCGGTGTAGCACTCGGAGAGGGTTCCGACCACGACCCGAAAACCGAAGATGTCGTTGACCTGCGCAAACGTCAGATGCTTTTCGCGCATCTTGTTGTAGATGGAGAAGAACGTCTTCTCGCGGCCTGCCACGTGCACGGCCATCTTGGCCTGCGCAAAGGCCTTCTCGACATCGAGTTGAATGCGTTCGACCACGTCGCGCCGATAACCGCGCGCCTTTTGCACCGCCTTGGATATCGCGTTGAATCGCCATGGGCGCAGGTGCTGGAATGACAGCTCCTGCAGCTCGCGGTAGGTCTGGTTCAGGCCGAGCCGGTGGGCGATCGGGGCGTAGATGTCCTGCGTTTCCGCCGCAATGCGGGCACGCTTGGCCGGCGCCACCGCGTCAATCGTGCGCATGTTGTGCAAACGGTCGGCGAGCTTGATCAGGATCACGCGAACATCGCGCGCCATCGCCAACAGCATCTTGCGGAACGATTCGGCCTGGGACTCTTCACGCGTCGAGAATTGCAGCCGGTCGAGCTTGGTCAGGCCATCCACCAGGTCGGCCGTGGGCGCACCGAAACGCTCGATCAGGTCGATCTTGCTCACGCCGCAGTCTTCGATCGCGTCGTGCATCAGCGCCGCCATGATCGCTTGAACGTCGAGCTTCCAGTCGGCGCACAAGCCGGCCACCGCGATCGGGTGCGTGATATAGGGTTCGCCGCTGGCGCGGAACTGGCCCAGATGCGCCTCGTCAGCGAATCGATAGGCGTCACGAACCCGCTTCGTCTCGGCGGGCGTCAGGTAGTCGAGCTTGGCGGTCAGGGCGGCGAAAGAAGCCGAAGCAGCGTCCGTACCGGCGGCTGCCGGCGGCAGCGCACGGCTGCGCTTGGCCGGCCCCAAGGCCGGTTCTTGCACTGCGTCATTGGAGCGCGGTCCCATCCCGCGAATTTAGCGCGGATCGCCCGCAAGCGCCGGCCGGCCAGAAGTTTTGTGGTGCCAGCACCGAAAGCAGCGCCGCCAAGTCCTTGGACCCGGGCAGCATCGGCCCGGGTCGGGAAACGCTAGACCGGCACCTTGCGCAACATTTCAATGCCGATTTCGCCCGCGGCGATTTCACGCAGCGCGGTCACGCCAGGCTTGTTCTTCGACTCGATCTTGGGCGCATGACCCTGGCTGAGCATGCGCGCACGGTAGGTGGCAGCGAGCACGAGTTGAAAGCGGTTCGGAATCTTCTGCAGGCAGTCTTCAACAGTGATGCGCGCCATGAATGGTTCCAGTCTGGACAAGGTGAATCGAGGAAGTCAATCGAGATTGAGGGCTGCAAACACTGCCGGCTTCGCACGGCGCAAGGAGGTGTACTTGAGCCGCTGCGAATGCACAATCGTCTTCAGGTCGAAGACCGCCGCCTCGAACAAAGCGTTGATTATAACGAAGTCGAAGTGGCGAGCCTGCGCCACTTCAAGCCGCGCATTGACCATGCGCCGCTCGATCACATCGGGTTTGTCTTCCCCGCGCCGACGCAGGCGCTGCAGCAATTCATCCCAGCTGGGCGGCAGCACGAAGATCAGCACCGCATTCGGAAAGAGCTGCTTGATCTGCAAGGCGCCCTGCCAGTCAATCTCAAGCACCACGTCCTGGCCGCGCTGCAGGTCTTCCTCGATCGCGGCGCGGGAGGTGCCGTACAGGTGGCCGTGCACCTCGGCCCACTCGAAGAAGTCGCCGCGCTTGATCTTGCTTCGAAACGCCGGCTCGTCGATGAACAGGTATTCGCGGCCATGCTGTTCCTGACCGCGGGGCGCACGCGTCGTGTGCGAAACCGACAGCACCAGATGGTGGTCGATCTCGAGCAGCGATTTCACGAGGCTGGACTTGCCCGCCCCACTGGGTGCCGCGACGACGAACAGGTTTCCCGGGAAGTCCATGTTTTGGCGCCTTTGCTACTCGATGTTTTGCACCTGCTCGCGCATTTGCTCGATCGCGACTTTCATCTCAACCGCAACGTTCGTCAATTCGAGCGATGCGGCCTTGGAGCCGAGCGTATTCGCCTCGCGCAACAATTCCTGGATCAGGAAATCGAGCCGTTTGCCGATTTCACCGCCGGCTGTCAGCAAACGATCAATCTCTTCGAGGTGCGAGCGCAAGCGCGCCAGTTCTTCCGCAACGTCGATGCGAATCGCGTAGGCCGCCGCTTCGTTGATGGCACGCTCCTGCAGGCTTTGCAGGGGAATCGTCTGGGCGGCGCCGACAGTTTCCAGCGCCTCTTTCCAGCGTTCCAGGAAACGCTGCTGCTGGCGCTGGACCACGGCCGGGACGAGCGGCTCCGCGCGCTGGGCAAGTTCGCGCAGATGACCGGTGCGTTCCCGCAGCACGGCGGCCAGGCGAGCGCCTTCGCGTTCGCGCGCTTCGCGAAGCCCTTGGATGCACCGCTTGGCCGCCTTCAGTGCCGGTTCGTCGAGCCTTTCGGCGGTTTGGGCACCTTTGCACCAGATCAAGACCTCGTGCACCGACAGTGCCGCCGCCTTGGGCAACCAGCCCTGAACCGTGCTTTCCAGATGCGACAGCCGGTTCATCTGCTCGGGTTGTGGCAGCGGCACGGCACTTTCGCCCTCCGCTCGCGTGGTCAGACGCAACTCGATCTTGCCGCGCCGGAACGCAGCGCCCAGCAAGTCGCGCAGTGCCGGTTCGAGCGAGCGCAGTTCATCGGGAAGCCGAAAGCCCAGGTCCAGGAAACGTCCGTTCACAGAGCGCAGTTCAACGCTCACCGGGCCGGCTGCCTTGCCGGCCTCGCGGGGCGCCGAAGGCTCCGCATCAGCAGCCGGGTCTTGTGCGGAAATGGCGGGCGCGCTGGCGCTGGCATAGCCGGTCATACTGTAGACTGCCATCGGACCCTTACCCCGCAAAATTCGATTATGTCAAAGCTCAAACCTGCACCGTTGCCCGCTGGCACGGTCGTGGGCGGCTACCAGATCATCAAGAAGCTCGCCGCGGGTGGCTTCGGGGTGGTCTACCTGTCCGAAGACTCCGAACGGCACCTGGTGGCGCTGAAGGAATACCTGCCAGCTTCGCTGGCGGAGCGCTCACCGGGGGAGCTGACCCCGCGCGTGAAGCCCGAAAAGCTGCCTTTGTACCGTTTGGGCCTGAAAAGCTTCTTCGAAGAGGGGCGCTCGCTCGCGCAGATCGCCCACCCCAGCGTCGTCTCGGTGCTGAATTTCTTTCGCGAGAACGAAACCGTCTACATGGTGATGAATTACCTGCAGGGCGATACCCTGCAGGATTTCATCGTCACTGCGCGCGACCTGAAGCGCGACAAGGTGTTTCGCGAGTCGACGATCCGTTCGCTGTTTGATGAGATCCTGCGCGGCTTGCGCATCGTGCACCAGCACAAGATGCTGCACCTGGACATCAAGCCGGCGAACATCTTCATCACGAACGACAACAAGGCGGTGTTGCTCGACTTCGGCGCTGCGCGCGAGGTGCTGAGCAAGGAAGGCAACTTCATCCGCCCGATGTACACGCCCGGCTTCGCCGCGCCCGAGATGTACCGGCGCGACGGCACCCTCGGCCCCTGGACAGACATCTACGCGATCGGTGCGTGCATCTACGCGTGCATGCAGGGCTATCCGCCCAACGATGCGCCGCAGCGCATCGAAAAAGACCGTCTTGCGCTGAGCCTTTCGCGTTTGCGGAACATCTACTCCGACAACCTGATCGAAGTGACCGAATGGTGCATGTCGCTCGACCCGTTGTCACGCCCGCAAAGTGTTTTTGCACTGCAAAAGGAACTGGCGCGCGAAACCGAGCGCAGCTACACCAAGCTGAGCTTCAGTGAACGGCTCAAACTCCAGCTTGAGAACCTGACCACCGGCGCGAAGACCTGACTTCATGCGCTTCTCGGTCTACCAGGTCAGCCGCAAAGGCGGCCGCGAAAAGAACGAAGACCGGATGGGCTATTGCTACACCCGCGAAGCCGGCCTGTTTGCGCTGGCCGACGGCATGGGTGGGCACCCGGAAGGCGAAGTCGCCTCGCAGTTGGCCCTGCAGACGCTGGCGGCGATGTTCCAGCGCGACAGCAAACCCACGCTCGACGACCCACTGCGGTTTCTGCTCGAGGCCATCATTGCCGGGCACCATCAGTTGCTGCGTTATGCGACGCAACGTGCGCTGATCGATACGCCTCGCACCACGGTCGTCGCGTGTTTGCTGCAGGGCAATGCCGCGTACTGGGCTCACTGCGGTGATTCGCGCCTGTACCTGTTGCGCGGAGGGAAGCTGGTGGCGCGCACGCGTGACCACTCCTACATGGAACTGCAAAGCACGATGAGCAAAGTGGCAACCATGCCCGAGCGCTACAACCGCAACGTGTTGTTCACCTGTCTGGGCAGCCCGGGAAAGCCGGTCGTCGATACGGCTGGGCCGCTGCTGATGCAGCCGGGCGACCGCCTCATGTTGTGTTCGGATGGCCTGTGGGGCACCGTGCCCGACGATCAGATCGTCGACATGCTGTCGAACAAGGCGGTTTCCGACGCCGTTCCCGAACTGGTGGAACAGGCCTTGCGCAATGGCGGCGCGAAGTGTGACAACGTTTCGGTGATGGCGGTCGATTGGGAGTCGGCCGAGAACGACGAAGCCGCCAGCGACGTGACCACCGATTCACTGGGCTCGGAGGTGTTCGCCTCGACCATCCAGGCAGGCGTGCTGGGCACCGAGCCGCCGGTGGACGACCTGGACGAAGCCGAAATCGAACGGTCGATCCGCGAGATCAACGACGCCATCAAACGTTCGTCACAGAAGAAGAGCTGAGCGTGACCCCTGCATTTCTACGCACGCACGGGCGTGCCCACGACAGCCTGCGTCCAGTGCGCATCACCCGCGCCTACACCAAACATGCCGAGGGTTCGGTGTTGATCGAATTCGGCGACACCAAGGTGTTGTGCACTGCCTCGGTGGAAGAGCGGGTGCCGCCGCACAAGCGCGGCTCGGGCGAAGGCTGGGTCACGGCCGAGTACGGCATGTTGCCGCGCTCCACCCACACCCGCAGCGACCGAGATGCTGCACGCGGCAAAAAAAGCGGCCGCACGCAGGAAATCCAACGCCTCATCGGCCGCTCCCTGCGCTGCGTTTTCGATCTCAAGCGCCTGGGCGAACGCACGATCTCGCTCGACTGCGATGTGTTGCAGGCCGATGGTGGCACGCGCACAGCCGCGATCACGGGTGCATTCGTGGCCGCGCACGATGCGGTGAACTGGCTGCTGGCGCAGCGCCGCATCGAAGCGTCGCCGATTCGCCAGTTCGTCGCAGCGGTGTCAGTGGGCCTGGTGCAGGGCACGCCGCTGCTCGACCTGGAATACGTCGAAGACGCTGCCTGCGACACCGACATGAACGTCGTGATGACGGCGGCAGGCGGTTTTGTCGAACTGCAGGGCACCGCAGAAGGCGAGGCGTTCAGCGGTGAACAGATGAATGCCTTGATGCTGCTCGCGCGCAAAGGTATCGCGGAACTGCTTGCCGAACAGCGCCGTAGCCTGGACGCTTGAGGCCATGCGGCTGGTGCTGGCGTCGAACAACGCCAAGAAGCTGGTCGAGTTGCGCACGCTGCTGGCTGCGCTGCCCATGGAATGGGTGAGTGCCGGCGAGTTGGGCATTGCCGAGCCGCCCGAACCCCACCTCACCTTCATCGAGAACGCACTGGCCAAGGCGCGCCATGTGGCGTTGCACGCCGGTGCGGCGGCGATTGCGGACGACTCAGGGCTGTGCGTGGCGGCGTTAGGCGGCGCCCCCGGCGTGGCTTCGGCGCACTTCGCCAGCGTTGCGTTGCCTGATACAGCGCGCGAGGCCCAGCGTCGCGTGCAGGATGAGGCGAACAACGCGCTGCTGATCGAGCGTCTGAGGGGCCAGCCCGACAGGCGCGCGCACTTCATCTGCACGCTGGTCGCAGTGCGCAGTGCGAACGACCCGGAACCGCTGGTCGCCATCGGCCGCTGGCGCGGAGACATTCTTGATTCACCTCGTGGCGATCGAGGATTCGGCTACGACCCGTTGATGTACATTGCCGAGCTGGGCGCGACGGTTGCCGAACTCGATGCCTCCACCAAGAACGAGCACAGCCACCGCGCACTTGCCGCGCGCAAGATGCTCACGCTGATGCGCGAGAACTGGCACCTTGGCTGACATCCGGATCGTGCCCGCCGCGCCCGCGGTACCAGGCGTGAAGGAGGAGGCTGACGATGCGCGCTTGTCGCGCTACCTGCGGCCCGGCACGCTGTCGTTGACTTCGCTGCCGCCGCTGTCGCTCTATGTGCACCTGCCGTGGTGTCTGAAGAAATGCCCGTACTGCGACTTCAATTCGCATGAGCTGCACGGTGGCGCCGAGTTGCCGCAGCAGCGCTACCTTGCGGCGCTGCGCAGCGACCTGGAAGCGGCATTGCCGTTCATCTGGGGCCGTCGAGTGCACAGCATCTTCATCGGTGGCGGCACGCCGAGCCTGTTTGCGCCCGAAAGTATCGATCAACTGCTGGCCGACATCCGCGCGCGGTTGCCGATCGAGCCCGGCGCAGAAGTGACGCTTGAGGCCAACCCGGGCACCTTCGAGCGCGACCGCTTTCGCAGTTTCCGTGCCGCAGGTGTCACGCGCCTGTCGATTGGCGTGCAGAGCTTCGACGACCGCAAACTCGCTGCCCTGGGCCGCGTGCACGACGCAATGCAGGCGCGCGCAGCAGTCGAAGAGACCGCAGCAGCGTTCGACACCTACAACATCGACCTGATGTACGCATTGCCGGGCCAGACCCTGGCCGAGTTCGAGGGCGATCTGGCACAGGCCCTGGCCCTGGGGCCGCCACACCTGTCGATCTACCACCTCACGATCGAGCCCAACACGGTGTTCGGCAAGTACCCGCCGGCGCTGCCCGACCACGACCTGGCCTGCGACATGCTCGACCATGTCGTGCAGTCTTGTGGCAGCGGTGGCCTGGAACGCTATGAGGTGTCGGCCTTTGCACGCAGCGGCCACCGCTGCGTGCACAACCTGAACTACTGGCAGTTCGGTGATTACCTCGGCATCGGTGCC
>JANNKS010000121.1:0-2799 GCA_031396425.1 Rhizobacter sp.
CACCGCCGACAGCAGCGCTTCGGTGTACGGGTGCAGCGGGTTCGTGTACAACAACTGCGCCGGTGCGATCTCAACGATGCGGCCGAGGTACATCACCGCGACGCGGTGGCTGATGTGTTCCACCACGCTCAGATCGTGGGCGATGAAGATGTAGGTCAGGCTGAACTCGGTGCGCAGGTCTTCGAGCAGGTTGATCACCTGGGCCTGGATCGACACGTCGAGTGCCGACACCGCCTCGTCGCAGACGATGAGCTTCGGGCTCACCGCCAGCGCGCGCGCGATGCCGATTCGCTGGCGCTGGCCGCCCGAGAACTCGTGCGGGTAGCGGCGCATGTGATCGGGCGACAGTCCCACCGTTTCGAGCAGCTGCACGATGCGCTCGTCGTAGGCCTGCGGCGTCGTGGCGAGTTTGTGGATCGTGAGCGCCTCGCCGACGATCGCACTCACCGTCATGCGCGGGTTCAGGCTCGCGTACGGGTCCTGGAAGATGATCTGCATGTCGCGCGCCAGCGCGCGCAACTCGTCCTTGCCGGCCTGGGTGACATTCTTGCCCTCGAACCACACTTCGCCCGACGTGGGTTCGATCAGGCGCAGGATGCAGCGGCCGGTGGTGCTCTTGCCGCAGCCGCTTTCGCCCACCACGCCGAGCGTTTCCCCCGCGGCAAGATCGAAGCTCACGCCGTCGACGGCGTGCACCTTGTCGACCGTGCGGTTGAGCAGCCCGCCTTTGATGGGAAAGTGCTTGACCAGGTCCTTGACCCTGAGCAATGGCGCGTTCAGGGCAGCCCCCGGGGCCGTGGTCGGGGCGCTCATGCCGCAGCGCTCTCGAGAATGCACGCCACCTTGTGGCCCCGTGCCACCTCGCGCAGCGGCGGTGTCGCAGTGCGACAACCGGGCATCACGAATTTACAGCGGCCCGCGAAGCGGCAACCTTCGGCCGGGTCGATGAGCTTGGGCACCGTGCCAGGAATCGCCTCGAGCCGCACCTTGTGGGTGGCCGCGGTGTCGATGCGCGGAATGCTGCGGATGAGGCCTTGCGTGTAGGGGTGGCGCGGCCGCGCGAAGAGCTGGTCGACCGACGCCTCTTCCACCACCTTGCCGGCGTACATCACGACCACGCGCTGCGCCGTTTCGGCCACCACGCCCATCGCGTGGGTGATCAGCATCACCGCCATGCCTAGCCGGTCCTTGAGTTCGGCCATCAGGTCGAGAATCTGCGCCTGGATCGTCACGTCGAGTGCCGTGGTGGGTTCGTCGGCGATCAGCAGCTTGGGGTTGCAGGCGAGTGCAATGGCAATCATCACGCGCTGGCGCATGCCGCCCGAGAACTGGTGCGGGTAGTCTTTGACGCGCCGCTCGGGTGTGGGAATGCGCACCAGCTTGAGCATCTCCACGGCGCGGTTCATCGCTTCCCTGTTCGACAGCCCCTCGTGCAGGCGGATGCTTTCGGCGATCTGCTTGCCAATCGTGTACACCGGATTCAGCGACGTCATCGGTTCCTGGAAGATGATCGCGATTTCCTTGGCACGGATCTTTCTCATCTCGTCGGGGCCGAGCGGCACCAGGTCGCGCCCCTGCCACAGCACCTGGCCGGCGACGATCCGGCCCGGCGGCATGTCGATCAGCTTCATCACCGTCTTCGCGGTGACGCTCTTGCCGCAACCCGATTCGCCCACCACGCCCAGGGTTTCGCCGGCGTTGATCGACAGGTCCACACCGTCAACGGCGTGCAGCCATCCGTCGTCGGTCTTGAAATGGGTCTTGAGCCCCTTGATCTCGAGCAGCGCCATCAAAGAACCCGCCGCGGATCGAGCGCGTCACGCAGACCGTCACCAATGAAGTTGATGGTCAGCACGGTGAGGAAGATCGCGAGGCCGGGGAACATCGCCCAGTGCACGGCCAGGTCCATGTAATCGCGGCCGTCGTAGAGGATGCGGCCCCAGGTCGGGATGTCGGGCGGGAAGCCCAGGCCGAGGAACGACAACGTACTCTCGGCGATGATGGCCGCCGCCACGTCGATGGTGGCGGCGACGATCACCGGTCCCAGGCTGTTGGGCAGGATATGGCGCACCACCACCCGTGTGGTGCTGGCGCCGAGCGCGCGCGCCGCCTCGACGAACTCCTTCTCGCGCAGGCTGAAGAACTGCGCGCGCACCAGCCGCGCCACCGGCATCCAGCGAAAGCCCCCGATGACGGTGACGATGAGGATGAAGATGCCCAGTTCGAGGCCGAACATCTTCTTCAGCGGGTCGCGGAAGAGGAAGATGAGCAGCAGCAAGAGCGGCAGCTGCGGCAGGCTCAGGAACAGGTCGGTGACCCACATCAGCGCCGCATCGACCCAGCCGCGCGCCACGCCGGCAAGCGCGCCGATGAACACGCCCACCGTGATGGCCATCAGCATCGCCGCCAGCCCCACCGCCAGGCTGATGCGCCCGCCATAGAGCACACGCGCCAGGATGTCGCGGCCGAGGTCGTCGGTGCCCATCAAGTGCTTCGCGCTCGGCCCGACCAGCCGGGACTGGAAATCGACATCGTTGACGCCGACCTTGTGGAACAGCGGGCCGATCAGCACCGCCAGTACCAGCAGCCCTAGCAGCCACAGGCTCCAGTAGGCCAGGCGGTGGCGCTGGAAGCGCCGCCAGGCCTCGGCCCACGGCGACACGCTCGACATTGCCTTGCCGAGCTCAGGCGCCGAATAGGTTTGTGTGATTTCCTGCATCAGGCAAGTGTCCAGTGCCGATCGAGTTGGCTATCTGTAGCTGATGCGCGGGTCGAGCCAGCCATAGACGATGTCGGCCA
>JANNKS010000142.1:0-2189 GCA_031396425.1 Rhizobacter sp.
CCGGCCACGTCGACTTCACGATTGAAGTCGAGCGGTCGATGCGCGTGCTCGACGGTGCGTGCATGGTCTATTGCGCCGTGGGCGGGGTGCAACCGCTGTCCGAAACCGTCTGGCGCCATGCCAACAAGTACAAGGTGCCGCGCCTGGCGTTCGTCAACAAGATGGACCGCACCGGCGCGAACTTCTACAAGGTCTACGACCAGATGAAGTCGCGCCTGAAGGCGAATCCGATTCCGGTCGTGATTCCCATCGGCGCGGAAGACACTTTCACCGGCGTGATCGACCTCACCAAGATGAAAGCCATCATCTGGGACGAGGCGTCGCAGGGCATGAAATTCGAATACCGCGAGATTCCGCCGGAGCTGCTGGCCGAGGCCCAGAAGTGGCGCGAAAACATGGTCGAGGCCGCTGCCGAAGCCAGCGAAGACCTGATGAACAAGTACCTCGAATCGGGCGAATTGACCGAGGCGGAGATCAGGCTCGGGCTGCGCACGCGCACGATCGCCTCCGAAATTCAGCCCATGCTGTGCGGTACCGCGTTCAAGAACAAGGGCGTGCAGCGCATGCTCGATGCAGTGATCGAGTTCATGCCGTCGCCGATCGATATTCCGCCCGTGCCCGGCATTGACGATGACGAAAAGGCCACGTCGCGCAAGGCCGCCGACAGCGAAAAGTTCGCTGCGCTGGCGTTCAAGCTGATGACCGATCCGTATGTCGGTCAGCTCACCTTTGTGCGCGTCTATTCGGGCGTGCTGAAGTCGGGCGACTCGGTCTACAACCCGATTCGCGGCAAGAAAGAGCGCATCGGCCGGATCCTGCAGATGCACGCCAACCAGCGCGAAGAAATCAAGGAAATCCTGGCCGGCGACATTGCCGCCTGTGTCGGCCTGAAGGACGTGACGACGGGTGAAACGCTGTGTGACCCCGATTCCATCATCATGCTGGAACGCATGGTCTTCCCTGAGCCGGTGATTTCGCAGGCGGTGGAACCCAAGACCAAACCCGACCAGGAAAAGATGGGCATTGCGCTGGGCCGCCTGGCCCAGGAAGACCCGTCGTTCCGCGTGCACACCGACGAAGAGAGCGGCCAGACCATCATCTCGGGCATGGGTGAGCTGCACCTGGAAATCATCGTCGACCGCATGAAGCGCGAGTTCGGCGTCGAGGCCAATGTGGGCAAGCCGCAGGTTGCGTATCGCGAGACGATCCGCAAGAAGGTCACCGACATCGAAGGCAAGTTCGTGCGCCAGTCCGGCGGCAAGGGCCAGTACGGTCACGTGGTGTTGAGCCTTGAGCCCCAGGAGCCGGGCAAGGGCTTCGAGTTCGTCGACGCCATCAAGGGCGGCGTGGTACCGCGCGAATTCATTCCGGCGGTCAAGAAGGGCGTTGAAGACTCGCTGCCCAACGGCGTGCTGGCCGGCTACCCGGTGGTCGACGTCAAGGTCACGCTCACCTTCGGCTCATACCACGAGGTGGACTCGAACGAGAACGCCTTCAAGATGGCCGCGTCTTTCGGTTTCAAGGACGGCTGCCGCAAGGCCGGGCCGGTGATTCTCGAGCCGATGATGGCCGTTGAGGTCGAGACACCCGAAGACTACGCCGGGTCGGTGATGGGCGATCTGTCGTCACGCCGCGGCATGGTGCAGGGCATGGACGACATGCCGGGCGGCGGCAAGGTCATCAAGGCGGAAGTGCCGTTGTCGGAAATGTTCGGCTATTCGACGACGCTGCGATCGATGTCGCAGGGTCGCGCGACCTACACGATGGAGTTCAAGCACTACAGCGAAGCGCCGAAAAACGTTGCCGACGCGATCATCACGTCACGCGGAAAATGAGGATTGGATAGCGGGCACCGCTTCGCGGGCCCTTTTTCTTTACGGTCTTCTTTGTCCCCTCGCGAGCTGCCAGTGGCTCGCGTTCAACGGGTGGCGATGGAAACCTTAAACCACCCACTGGAACTGTTCTTTGATTCGGAGACATAGAAAATGGCAAAAGGCAAATTTGAGCGCAAGAAGCCGCACGTGAACGTGGGCACGATTGGTCACGTTGACCACGGCAAGACGACGCTGACGGCGGCGCTCACCAGCGTGCTGGCGGCCAAGTTCGGCGGCGAGGCCAAGGCCTACGACCAGATCGACGCGGCGCCCGAAGAGAAGGCGCGCGGCATCACCATCAACACCGCCCACGTC
>JANNKS010000191.1:0-3677 GCA_031396425.1 Rhizobacter sp.
ACTTGGCGGCGGCCCGAATGGCGCGGCGATCGGCCCCGACGGCGCGGTGGTCGTCTGCAACAACGGCGGCTTCGCGTGGCACACCGAGAGCGACGGCTGCCACCGGCCGATCGGCCAGGCGCCCGACTATTCGGGCGGGCGCATCGAACGGGTCGACCTCAACACGGGCCGTTCCGAGCGCCTGTACGAATCGGTCGATGGCCTGGCGTTGCGTGGCCCGAACGACCTGGTGTTCGACGCTCACGGCGGCTTCTATTTCACCGACCTGGGCAAGGTGCGCGCGACCGAGATGGACCGCGGCGGCCTGTTCTACGGCAGGCCCGACGGCAGCGCGGTGCGCGCGGTGGCGCGGCCGGTGATGACGCCCAACGGCATCGCCCTCTCGCCCGACGGCAACACGCTGTACTACGCCGAAACCGAAGGCGCGCGCGTCTGGGCCTTTGACATCACCGCACCCGGCGTGGTGCGCAAAGACGGCTGGCCTTCGCCGCACGGCGGCCGCATGATCGTCGCCGCGCCGGGCGGCCACTACCAGCGTTTCGATTCAATGGCGGTCGATGCCTTTGGCAACATCAACGTCGCCACGCTGATCCACGGCGGCATCAGCGTGATCTCACCCGACGGCCGCACCACCAGCCACGTGCCGCTGCCGGATCGTTTCACGACCAACCTCTGTTTTGGCGGCCGCGACCGGCGTACCGCCTATGTCACGTTGTCCGGCAGCGGCAAGTTGGTCGCGATCGACGACTGGCCGGTGCCGGGTCTGGCCCTGAACTTCCTGGCCTGATGGCCTGAAAGGCAAGCCGACACGGGTGACAATCCCGCACTGACAGGCACCGATCGGTCGAGACGACCTGGGGTGCCCCGGGCCGAAAGCCACGCAACGTGGTCACCCCAACCGCAACAACGGCAGCGCGCATGAGCATCCAGTACCTGAAGCAAGCCAGTCCCCCGGCGCATGCGATCGACACGGCCACGGCCGAGACCGTGCGCCGCCTGCTCGCCGAGCTCGAAGCCGGCGGCGAAGAAGCCGCGCGCCGCTGTGCGCGCGAATTCGACGGTTGGAGCGGTGACATCGTCGTGCCGGAAACCGCTTTCGCGCGCGCTGAAGACGCACTCAGCCCCGGCGTGAAAGACGACATCCGCTTCGCGCGCGACCGGGTGCAGGAGTTCGCCCGCCGGCAGCGCGATTCGATGCACGAGTTCCAGGCCGAGTTGCTGCCCGGGCTGGTGACCGGGCAGCGCCTGATTCCGTGCAGCACCGCCGGCTGCTACGTCCCCGGCGGGCGTTATGCGCACGCGGCAAGCGCCATCATGAGCGTGGGCACCGCTGCGGTGGCAGGCGTGAAGAACATCATTGCGGCGACGCCGGCGCACCAGGACGAAGGCATCCACCCAGCGATTCTTTACGCGTTGAAACTCTGCGGGGTGCACACCGTACTGGCACTCGGCGGCGTGCAGGGTGTGGCCGCCCTCGCCTATGGCCTGTTCAGCGGCAAACCGGCCGACATCATCGTCGGGCCGGGCAATCGTTTCGTTGCCGAGGCGAAACGAATGTTGTTCGGCCGGGTCGGCATCGATGTGGTGGCCGGGCCGACCGAATCGGCCGTGATCGCCGATGACACTGCCGATCCGCGCATCGTCACCGCCGACCTGATCGGCCAGGCCGAACACGGGCCCGATTCGCCGGTGTGGTTGATCACGACCTCGCGCAGCCTGGGTGAACAAGTGCTGGCACTTGCGCCCGGGGCGATCGCGGCCCTGCCCGACCTGGCGCGCGCCGCCGCCGGCGCGGCGTGGCGCGACCATGCCGAAGTGGTGTTGTGCGACACGCGCGAAGAGATGGTCGAGGTCAGCGATCGCTATGCCTGCGAACACCTGCAGGTCATGGCAAGCGACCTGGACTGGTGGCTTGCGAACCTGAGCAACTATGGGTCGCTGTTCCTCGGCGAAGAAACGACGGTGGCCTACGGCGACAAGTGCAGCGGGCCGAACCACATCCTGCCGACCCGCGGCGCAGCACGCTACTCGGGCGGCCTGTCGGTCGGCAAGTTCATCAAGACGGTCACGTGGCAGCGCCTGACGCGTGATGCGTCGCGCACGGTCGGCCAGGTGGCGGCGCGCATCTCGCGGCTCGAAGGCATGGAGGGCCACGCCCGCACCGGCGACGTTCGCCTGCACAAGTACTACCCGCTCGAACAGTTCGACCTCGGCAGCCTTGGTGGCCACCCGCGTTGAAGGTGAAGTCATGACGTCACCGCGCCTGCAACTCGACCTGACGCAGCAAGAACCGATTCCGCCCGCGGGCGTGGACGCTGCGCTCGCGCTGATGGCGAGCGGCAAGCTGCACCGCTATGGCGAGGTGGGCGGCAAGCCCAGCGAGGTGTCGGCGCTCGAGGCCGAGTTCGCGCACGAACTCGGCGTGCGTTTTTGTGTGGCGATGAACTCGTGCGGCTCGACGATGTTCGTCGCCCTCAAGGCGGCCGGCGTGAAGCCGGGCGACGCGGTGCTTTCGAATTGCTTCACGCTCGCCCCGGTGCCTGGCGCGCTGGCGCATGCCGGCGCCCGGCCGGTGCTGGTGGACGTGACGGACGACTACACGATCGACCTCGCCGATGTGGCGCACAAGGCCGCCACGAGTGGCGCAAAGACGCTGCTGCTTTCGCACATGCGCGGCCACATCGGCGACATGGACGCGCTGAGCGCGATTTGCCGCCAGCACGATGTGCAGCTGATCGAAGACTGCGCCCACACGATGGGCGCCGGCTGGAACGGCAAGGCCACCGGCACCTGGGGACGTGCAGGCTGTTTCAGCCTGCAAAGCTACAAACACGCGAACAGCGGCGAAGGCGGCCTGCTCGCCACCAACGATGAAGACCTCGCCGCGCAGGCCATTCTGTTCTCGGGCAGCTACATGCTCTATGCCTCGCACGCGGCGCGCCCGGCGGAGGCGGTCTTCGAGCGCTGGAAATACACCACGCCGAATTTCAGCCTGCGCATGAGCAATCTCGCTGCAGCGGTGGCACGGCCGCAGCTGGGCGCAACGTTGATCGATCGCGGCCGGCGCTGGAATCTACGGTATGGCTGGATGTGCGCGGCGTTGGCCGGTGCTCGGCACCTGCGCCTCCCGCAGCGCCCGACGCAGGAACAGTTTGTCGCGAGTTCGATCCAGTTTTCGCTGCTTGATCTGTCACGCACCCAGATTCAGCGCTTCATTGCGGCGTGCGCGGAACGCGGCGTGCACATCAAGTGGTTTGGTGCCGACGAGCCGGTCGGCTTCACCAGCGTCTGGACGCATTGGCGCTACTTCAGCGAAATCCAGTCACTGCCGAATGCCGAGCGTGTATTGGGCAGCTTGTGCGACATGCGGCTGCCGCTCACGGTGTCGCGCGCTGACTGTGAGGCGGTCGCCCAGGTCATCACCGAGGCCCTGGCAATGCTCGACTTGTGAGGCATCGCCGCTGCCATTCCACTCACCGCCCTTCGACCCCGCAACCGAAACCGCAAACGAAGCGCCAACCCGAGACCCCCCCATGAAACTCGCCAAATTCCCCCGCCTGCGCATCACCCATGGCCCGACGCCTCTCGAACCGATGAAGCGCCTGAGTAACGCGCTCGGCGGGCCGAACCTGTGGATCAAGCGTGACGACTGCACCGGCCTGGCCACCGGCGGCAAC
>JANNKS010000490.1:0-13751 GCA_031396425.1 Rhizobacter sp.
CCGCGGGCCGCTACCCGGTGCGCTGGCAGGTCGACACGCCCGACGGCCGTTTCGAAGTCGCCGCCCTGCTGGACGATCAGGAGCTCGACAGCCGAAGCAGCACCGGTGCGATCTACTGGGAAGGATTGAGCGAGTTGCTCGACGCGTCAGGCCAGCGCATCGGGCTGGGTTACCTGGAGATGACAGGTTACGCCAGCGCCCTGCGGCTGTAGCGCGGCCCCGCAGCGCTGCTGTGGGCGGCGCAAAGGCGCCGCACGAAAGGCCCATAGACTCAAGGCCATGGCTGCTCCCCTCCCCTCCAAAGACGTTCGTTCGCTGTCCGGCCTGCTGCCGTACCTGCGCCGCTACCGCTGGCGCATCACGCTGGCGGTGCTGTTCCTGGTGCTCGCGGCGGTGAGCACGCTGATTTTTCCGCTGGCGCTCAAGTCGTTGATCGATGAAGGCATCGTCGCCACCGACCCGGGCCAGCGCGTGATGGCCCTGCGCGAACATTTCTTTGCGCTGTTCGCCGTCGGTGCCGCGCTCGGCCTGTTCTCCGCGCTGCGCTTTTACATGGTCACCTGGCTCGGTGAGCGCGTCACTGCCGACCTGCGCAACGCGGTGTACGCCCACGTGGTGCAACAAAGCCCGGAGTTCTTCGAGACCACACAAACCGGCGAAGTGCTGTCACGCCTGACCACCGACACCACGCTGGTGCAGACCGTGGTCGGCTCGAGCCTGTCAATGGGCCTGCGCAACACCGTGATGGGCATCGGCGCGATGGTGATGCTGATCATCACCAATCCCTACGTGATGACGCAGGTGCTGGGCATCCTGGTGCTGGTGGTGCTGCCGTCGCTGGCGTTCGGGCGCCGGGTGCGCAAACTTTCGCGCGCCAGCCAGGACCGGGTGGCCGATTCGAGCGCGATCGCTGCCGAGGTGCTGAACGCGATTCCGGTTGTTCAGAGCTACACCCAGGAGGCGCGCGAAGCGCAGCGCTTCAACACCTCGACCGAAAACGCCTTCGCCACCGCCGTGCGCCGTACCCGGCTGCGCTCGATGCTGGTGGCCTTCATCATCACCGCGACGTTCGGTGCCCTGCTGTGGGGCCTGTACCAGGGCACGCAGGCGGTGATTCGCGGCGAGATCAGTGCCGGGCACCTGGGCCAGACGGTCGTCTACGTGATCATCCTGGTCAGCAGCGTGGCGGTGCTCGCTGAGGTCTATGGCGACCTGTTGCGAGCCGCCGGTGCCACCGAGCGGCTGATGGAGTTGCTCGCAACGCGTTCGCCGATTGTTTCACCACCCAGCCCGGTGGCGCTGCCGGCGACCCTCGGCGGATCCACCTTGGACATTGACGATGTGAGTTTTCACTACCCGTCACGCCCTCTGCAGGCTGCGCTATCGCACTTCACGCTCAAGGTTCGGGCGGGCGAAACGGTGGCGCTCGTCGGGCCCAGCGGCGCGGGCAAGAGCACGGTGTTCCAGTTGCTGCTGCGCTTCTACGACGTCGGCACCGGCGCGGTGCGCCTCGACGGTGTGGGCCTCAAGACCGTTGCGCTCGAGGCGCTGCGCGAGCGCATCGCGATCGTGCCGCAGGACAGCGTGATCTTCTCCGCCAACGCGATGGAGAACATCCGCTACGGCAAGCCGCTCGCGAGCGACGCTGAAGTCATCGCGGCAGCGAAGGCGGCCTACGCCGATCAATTCATCATGGCGCTGCCCGAGGGCTACCAGACCTTCCTCGGCGAACGCGGCGTGCGGCTGTCCGGCGGCCAGCGCCAGCGCATCAGCATTGCGCGTGCGATCCTCAAGAACCCGCCGCTGCTGCTGCTCGACGAGGCGACCAGCGCACTCGACGCCGAGAGCGAACGCATGGTGCAGGCCGCCCTCGAAGCGGCGATGAAAGACCGCACCACGCTCGTGATCGCGCACCGCCTGGCCACGGTGCAGCGCGCCGACCGCATCGTCGTGATGGAAGCGGGTGAAATCGTCGACACCGGAACGCATCAGGAGCTGGTCGCGCGCGGCGGCCTGTATGCGCGGCTTGCAGCAATGCAGTTCGACGTTGCGACCACGGCCGCGACGCCCGCGCTGGCACCGGCCTGAAGGCCGTTGCGTCGATAATTCAAGCGCCCGCCGCACCTCCAGCCAAGAGACCGCCCGTGAACCGCCCCGCCACCAGCCAGTACGAAGACTTCATGCGCCACGTTCACCTGAACGGCGTGCACAAGGCCGACCGCACCGGCACCGGCACGCGCAGCGTGTTCGGCTATCAGATGCGCTTCGACCTGAACCAGGGCTTCCCGCTGGTGACGACCAAGAAGGTGCACCTCAAATCGATCATCCTCGAGTTGCTGTGGTTCCTGCGCGGCGACGGCAACGCGCGCTGGCTGCAGGAGCGCGGCGTGACGATCTGGAACGAATGGGCGCAGGCAAACGGCGACCTCGGCCCGGTCTATGGTGTGCAGTGGCGCAGCTGGCCCACGCCCGACGGAGGCCACATCGACCAGATCGCCGACGTCGTGAAACAGCTCAAGGCGAACCCGGATTCGCGGCGCATCATCGTCAGCGCGTGGAACGTCGCCGATCTGTCCAGGATGGCGCTGCTGCCGTGCCACGCCTTCTTCCAGTTCTACGTCGCGCAAGGGCGCCTGTCGTGCCAGCTCTACCAGCGCAGTGCCGACGTTTTCCTCGGCGTGCCGTTCAACATCGCGAGTTACGCGTTGCTGACCCACATGCTGGCACAGCAATGAGACCTGCAGGTGGGTGACTTCATCTGGACCGGCGGCGACTGCCATATCTACAGCAACCACGTCGAGCAGGTCGAGCTGCAACTGTCGCGCGCGCCGAAACCGTTCCCGACGCTGGCGATTCGACGCCGGCCGGAATCGATCTTCGACTACGACTTCGAGGATTTCGAAGTGCTGGGCTACGAACATCACCCGGCGATCAAGGCGCCGGTGGCGGTCTGATCAGCCGCGCCCTGGCTGGACTGTCCGGGTCGGCCGCGCACCGCCACGATTAGTGGCAGGCCCCGACTTTCCAGGCGCTGATTCCGCAACAATCCGGCCGACCCCCCGGCGAGCCGTGCCCGTGCGCGCCCCCCTGAACGGCATTGTGGAACCCATGTTCGACTACATCGTGATCGGCGCAGGCTCGGCAGGCTGCGCGCTCGCCGCCCGGCTCAGCGAAGACCCGCAAGTCAACGTCGCCCTGCTCGAGGCCGGCCCACCCGACAACAGCGTGCTCATCCACTGCCCTGCGGGCCTGGCCTTGCTGGCGCAAACGAGTCAGGCGAACTGGGCTTTCGAAACCGTGCCGCAGGCCGGCCTGAACGGGCGGCGCGGCTACCAGCCGCGCGGCAAGGTGCTGGGTGGCTCGAGTTCGATCAACGCGATGATCTATGCGCGTGGCCACCGGCGCGACTATGACGACTGGGCGCGCGAGGGCAATGCCGGCTGGCGTTTCGACGACGTGTTGCCCTACTTCAAACGTGCCGAACACAATGAGCGCGGCGCCGACGGCTTTCACGGCACCAACGGTCCGCTGAACGTGATGGACCTGCGCAGCCCGAACCGCTTCGGGCCCCTCTTTGTCGACGCCGCCGTGCAGGCCGGCTACCCGCGCAACGCCGACTTCAACGGGCCCGAGCAGGAAGGCGTGGGCCTCTACCAGGTGACGCACCGCAATGGCGAGCGCTTCAGCGTGGCGAAGGCTTACCTCCAGCCGAATCGGGAACGCGCCAACTTCAAAGTATTCACCGATGCCCAAGCGACGCGCATCGTGCTCGAAGGCCGCCGCGCCGTGGGTGTGGAATTCCGCCAGGCCGGCGCGACGCGTCAGATTGCCGCACGCCGCGAAGTGCTGCTCAGCGCCGGTGCGCTGCAGTCGCCGCAAATACTGATGCTCTCGGGCATCGGCCCGGGCGACGCGCTGCAGCGCCTGGGGCTGGCCACCCAGCACGACCTGCCCGGCGTGGGCCGGCATCTGCACGACCATGTGGATGTGGTGCAGGTGGTGAGTGCACCGACGTTGACGGAACTGTTCGGCCTGTCATTCACCGGCGCTGTGAACGTGCTGAAGGGCATCGTCGAGTGGCGCAAGCACCGGCGCGGCATGCTGACGACCAACTTCGCCGAGGCGGGTGGTTTCATCAAGAGCGCGGCGGAAGAAACGATTCCCGACCTGCAGTTGCATTTCGTCATCGGCAAGCTCATCGACCACGGCCGCAAGACCGTCTTCGGCCATGGCTATTCGTGCCATGTGTGCCTGTTGCGCCCGCGCAGTCGCGGCCAGCTGACCTTGGCAAGCACCGACCCCTTCGCCGCGCCCTTGATCGACCCGAACTTCCTGGCCGATTCCGCCGACCTGGAGCGCCTGATGCGCGGCTTCAAGCTGATGCGCACCATCCTCGCGCAGCCGGCGCTGGCGGGTTACCGCGGCGTCGAACTGCCGGCTTCGGCATCGGCGCAGACCGATGCCCAGATCGAAGCGTTCATCCGCAACCATGCCGACACGATCTACCACCCGGTGGGCAGCTGCCGCATGGGCCAAGGCCCGCTGGACGTGGTCGACGCCGAGTTGCGTGTTCACGGCATGCAGGGGCTGAGGGTGGTGGACGCTTCGATCATGCCCAGCATCGTGGGCGGCAACACGAACGCGCCGACGATCATGATCGCCGAAAAGGCCGCCGACATGATTCGCGCGGCAGCCAGGGGCTGAGCCCCAAGCGGCCCAGGCCGCTACTTTCGCATCAGCAGCGTGATGCCCACCACGATCAGGATTGCCGGCCACCACATCGCCAGCAACGGCCCGATGCGCGGTATCCAGCCGAAGTTGGCCAGCAGAAAGAGCACGCCGACAACGATCAGAATGACCGCGCCGATGGTGGACTTGGGTCGCATGAGCTGAGTGCCTCGCAGAGTCGTGGTTGCGTTTGCGCCCGGTTCAGCGCATCAGACCGAAGGCCAATCCCACGGTGGCCAGCAAACCCAGCACCAAGGTTGCCCCGGCCAGCCAGCGCAGACGCACGCGGGAAGCCTGCAAGCCGGCAACCAACTGGGTGTTCTGATCAGCCAGCGCCTGAATCAGCTCGGAAGAGGTGCGCATCTGCTCGTGCAGTTCGGCCGCCCGCGCTTCCACGGTCGCCAGCCGCAGCTGCAATTCGGCCAGGCCGGGCTCCCGCGCCGCCACTTCGGGGTTCTCGGTGGACGGCACCGGCTGGGCCGTGGGCAACTTCCTGCCCACGCTGCTCCAGAGTTTCTTCGCACCGTCGGCCACTTTCGGTGCGTTGCTGATCACGTCGCCCCAGGGAACGGTTTTCAGAACCGTGAGCCAGCCAATCGCCATGGGATCCTTTCGACAGGGTCTTGCACCCGCCGCGCATTGTCCCGCATGTTCACCGGCCCCCGATGGCGCTGAGATCGGGTGCCGGACGCAGCGCACCCGCCAGGCTGCGCGCGATGTCGCGCGAGACGAGCGGCTTGGACAGAACTTCCGCCACCCCGGTGTCGCGCGCACGCGAGGACAGCGCCGTCGTCACATAGCCGCTCATCAGAACGATCGGAATGTCAGCCCGGATCTTGCGAATCTCGGCAACCATTTCCGAGCCGGTCATCTCCGGCATCGATTCGTCCGAGAGCACGGCGCTGAAACGCAGTGGTTCGGCACGGAACGTGGCGAGCGCGGCCCGGCTCGATGTGAATCCCACGGGCTCGTAGCCAAGCTCGGCGATCATCTCTTCGCCCAGGCGCACCAGAGATTCCTCGTCGTCCACGAGCATGATGGTCTCGCCGTTGCCGTTCGGTGCGGCGGCCTCGTCCAGCGGGGCCGGCGCCGTGACGCAGAACTGCCATGGCAGGTAGACGGTAAACGTGGAACCCGCGCCGACTTCACTCTGGACATCAATGCCGCCACCCAGGTCGGTGACGATGCCGTGCACCAGCGACAGGCCCAGCCCCGTGCCCACGCCGATTTCCTTGGTTGTGAAGAAAGGGTCGAAGATGCGTTCAATCACCTGTGGCGCGATGCCGCTGCCGGTGTCGCTCACGCGCAGCCGCACGTAGCTGCCGCCGCCCAGCACGCTGGTTGCGCATTTTGGCTCCGAGAGTTCGGCGAGCTCGAGGCTCACGGACAGCGTGCCGTTGGCCTTCATCGCCTGAATCGCGTTCGCGCACAGGTTCATCACGACCTGGTGCACCTGCGTCGGGTCGCCGAGAACCGCGGCGTCACCAGCGTCGAGCTGGCGTTCGAGCACGATGCCCGCAGGCAGCGATGCCGCGACCGCGTCGAGCGCCTCGCCGACCACCGCTTCAACATGCACGGGGACACGCTCGCCCATGCCGCTGCGGCTGAACGCGAGAATGCGTTCGACCAGCGACTTGGCGCGCATGCCCGCACTCAGCGCCGCGTCGATATGGCGCCGCTGGGCCGTGCCTTGTTCAGTGTCTTTCTGCACCATCTCGGTGTAGCCGAGGATCGCGGCGAGGATGTTGTTGAAGTCGTGCGCGATGCCCCCGGCAAGCGTGCCGATCGCTTCGAGCTTTTGCGCCTGGCGCAGCTGCGCTTCGAGGCGCTCGCGCTGGCCTTCCGCCTCCTTGCGCTCCGTGATGTCTTCCATCGAGCCGGCCATTCGCGTCGGCCGGCCCTGCGCGTTGCGAATCGCGACGCCACGCTGCCGGTACCAGCGCCATTGCCCCGTGTGGTGGCGCAGGCGGTACTCGACCTTGAAGTGCTCGCTGCGCCCACGCAGGTGTGCCGAAATCGCCGCGCGCACCACGCTGACGTCATCGGGGTGATAGTCGGTCAGCGCGATCCAGTCATGGCGCGGCCGCTGCGGCTCGCCTGGTTCGAGCCAGAGCAGTTCCTGCGCGCGCGCTGACAGGAACAGCTGGTCGCTCGTCATGTCCCAGTCCCACAGGCCTTCATTGGAGCCCTCCACCGCGAGCTGGTAACGCTCTTCGGAGCGCCGAAGCGCCTCCTCGGTCTGCTTCAGCGTATTCACGTCACTCACCGAGCCGGCCCAGCGGATGGCGCGGCCTGCGGCATCGCGCACCGACCGGCCGCGGAAGCGCAACCAGCGGTAGGCGCCATCGGCCCCGCGCACCCGGTACTCTCCTTCGTGCGATTCGGCCGGGTTCTGTGCATTGCCGCGCAACTCGACGTTGAGGCGTTCGGCATCGTCCGGGTGGAAGCGCGGCATCACCAGCGCCGCCCAGTCGGCACGCGTGCTCAGGTGGGTCGCGGGTTCAAGTCCGACCAGACACATGGCGCGTTCCGACACATACATGCTGTCGTTCACGATGTCCCAGTCGAGGATGCCGTCGTTTGCGCCGGCGACCGCGAGCGCGAAGCGCTCTTCACTCTGCCGTCGCGCTTCTTCAGCCCGCTTGCGTGCGTCGATATCGGTCACCGAGCCCGCCATGCGCACCGGTCTGCCCGAAGCGTCCCGGATGCACAGCGCGCGCACGTGGATCCAGCGGTAGGCGCCATCGTCGTGACGCACCCGGTAGTCACATTCGTAGGCCGGCGTCTCGCCGGCGAGGTGGGCTCGGATGCCTTCGGCGCGCCGCGGCGCGTCATCGGGATGCACGCGCAGCGACTCGACCAGTTCGGGAATCGGCTGCAGCTCAGGCCCTGGCGACAGCCCTTGCAGAGCGCGCGCCCGGGCCGATTCAAACGCCATGCCGGCCACGTAGTCCCAGTCCCAGACGCCGTCGTCGGAACCCGCCACGGCCAGTGCGTAACGTTCCTCGGAGCGGCGCAAGGATTCTTCGGCGCGCTTGCGCGCGTCGATATCGCTCACCGAACCGGCCATGCGCAGGGGTTTGCCGGAAGCGTCGCGCACGCACATTCCGCGCACCCGCACCCAGCGGTAGCCGCCGTCGGGCTGGCGGGCACGCCATTCGCCTTCATAGGCGGGCGTTCGCCCTTCGAGGTGCGCCTGCATCGCCGCCATGCGCACCGGTTGGTCATCGGGGTGCAACTCCAGCGCGGCGAACCAATCGTCCATGCTCTGCACTTCGGGTTCCAACGCCAGGCCGAGCAGCTGCCGACCGCGGCGCGAGCCGAACACCTGATGGCTGGTGTAGTCGAACTCCCAGACGCCATCGTCCGATCCGAGTGCGGCCAGCGCATAGCGCTCTTCGCTTTGCCGCAGTGCCTCCACGGTGCGCTTGCGCTCTGTGATGTCCTCGACCGAACCTGCGAGCTTCATGGGCTTGCCGTCGGCACCGCGGAACACCTGGCCGCGCGCCTGTATCCAGCGGATTTCCCCCGTGCCGGGCACGATGATCCGGTATTCGACGTTCAGCCTCGACTCGTTGCCGGCGAGGTGCTGGTCCCGCGCCTGTCGAACCCGCGGCCGGTCCTGTGGGTGCATCGGGATGCGTTCGATGTATTCCGCGTAGTTCGATTGATGCGCCTGCGGCGGCAGGCCGAGGATCTGGTTCATGCGCGGCGACGCAAAGGCCTGGTCGCGGGCGATGTCCCAGACCCAATGGCCCTCGTTCGACCCGGTCATCGCCAGTGCGTAGCGCTCCTCCGATTCGCGCAGCGCCGCCTCGACGCGCTTGTAAGCATCGATGTCGCTGACCGACCCGGCAAGGCGCGTCGGCCGGCCGGCCGCATCGCGCACGCACAGCATGCGAACGCGCACCCAGCGGTATTGCCCGTCGGGTTGCTGCACCCGGTATTCGCCCTCCCGCACGTCGGACAAGCCCGCGAGGTATTCGCTGAGGTCGTCGCGATGACGCGCCACGTCGTCAGGATGAATGCGCAACAGCGCCATCCACTGCGCGCGGGTGCACGTCGCCTGGGTCGAGTCGACGCCGCAAATCCGCATCGCCCGCTCGGAGGTGTACATGCGGTCACTGACGACATCCCAATCGACGATGCCATCGTTCGACCCTGCCACCGCAAGAGCGAAACGCTCCTCCGACAAGCGCAGTGCATCTTCGCCGCGCCGGCGCGAGTCGATGTCGGCCACCGAACCCGCCATGCGCTGCGGCTGGCCCGCCGCGTCGCGTACGCACAGGCCGCGCACCCGGATCCAGCGGTACGCGCCGCCGGCGTCGCGCACCCGGTACTCGCCGGCATACGCTGGCGTTTCGCCGGCCAGATGGGCGCGGATGGCTTCGCTGCGCTGCGCCGCGTCATCGGGGTGAATCTGCACCGCTGCGAACCATTCGTCGCGCGACACACTGTCCGGCCCGGGACCGGCGCCGAAGATCTCGCGCGCGCGCACCGACGCGAAAATCCGGTCGCCCGCGACGTCCCAGTCCCAGATGCCGACGTCCGACCCGGCCGCAGCCAGCGCAAAGCGCTCGCGCGAGACCTCGAGCGACGCACGCGTCTTGTCCAGACGCTGGAACTGCCGCCGCAGCATCGCCAGCAACAGCACGGCGAGAAGGCCGAGCGCGAGCGTTCGGATCACGGAACCCAAGGCCTGCGCACGCCACGGTGCCAGGGCAACGCCCGAATAGCGCGTCACCACGATCGCCAGCGGGTACTCGGGAACCCACGCAAACGCGGCGAATCGGTCGACGCCATCCACCGGGCTCGCCAAGCGAATCGGTTCCTGGCCACCGCTGGGCCCCGCGACGAGGGCGCTGAAGCGCGGGAAGTGTCGGCCCATCATCGCCTCCGACGCCGGATGGCGCGCGACGAGCGTGCCGTTGCGATGCATCATCGTGACGGCGCTGCCTTCGTCCAGGCGCACGTCGCGGTAGAACTGCTGAAAGTACTCGACCCGACCGCCGGCGATCACGGCGCCGGCGAACGCGCCGTTGGCCGACTCCAGACGGCGCACGATGGGGAGCACCCACACGCCATTCTTCAGCGCACTGGTTCGCACGGTGTCGACCGAAAGGCCGAGGTGCCGATCGGCGCGCAAGGCCTGGAACAAAGGTAGGTTCGAGACGTTCGGCACGGGTTCGGGCACGACCGGCATGACCGACGTCGCGCGCAGCCGACCCGCACTGTCGATCAACGTCAGGCCCTCGACCTGGCTCAGGCCGACCGCCTGATCCTTGAGGTAGGCGTGAAGCTCGAGAGGATCTTTGCCGGCGAGGGCACCGCTGTCGTGTTCCTCGACGACGTGGCGCAAGACCCGGTCGATCGTCTGCAGGCTGCGCGCCGCCTGTTCAGCCAGCACACGCGCCTGCGTATCGAGTTCACGGCTCGTTTCACCCACCGCAGCCTGGTAGCCGCGATAGATGTCGAACCCTGCAAATGCGGCGATCGCTGCAATGAAGAGCCCACCGATCCACGGAATGCTGCGCCATGACCAGGCTTGCGGCGCGCGGGACGTGCTTGCAGACGCTGGGCTCATCTCATCGGGAGGAACCGGCGCGCCGCGTCGACCAAGGCCTGGCGCGACAGCGGCGTCGGCAGGACGCAGGCCACCCCGAGTGCACGCGCCACCGGGCCACAACATTCGATGCGACCGAAGAATGTCGACGACATGGCAAGGATGGGCGTCATCGGGTGGCGCTTCATGATCCGCGCGGTCAAGTCTACCCCGCCCTGGCGCGGAAACGGAACGTCGACGATGACCAGATCGAAGCGTTCGGCCGCACCCGCATCGTCACCTGCGGCCTGAACGACCTCGCAACCTTCGGCGCCCAGCCACTCAGCAAGCAAGCCGAACAACGCACAGTCGGCATCGACGACCAACACGCGCGGTGCAGGGGTCGGCGATGGCGACGATGCGGTGCTCAAAACCGGCGCCGGCTCTGGGCCGACCTCATTCGTTCTGCTCATCGGCACGGGTCCAGGCCGATCGAACCGAATTCAGGTCGGCGGAACGCTCGAGCTCGTCGAGCGTCCATTCGTCGATCGGCTCGTCGGCATCGAACATGGCATCTGCCAGCAGGTCTGGGTCGAGTCGGGTGCTCATCGTCAGTTCTCCTTGGTTGCTGGTTGCGTGAAGGCACTGTCGCAGCGTTGCGCTACCGGGGCGTTTCGGGCTGCGGGCCATCCGTTGCACTTGAAACACTGCGCTGGCTGGGACCCTGGCTCACAGTTGCACGGTTGAATGCCGCACTGCCCCGGCCGCGTCGAGGCTTGCCGCGTCGCCCGCCTTGTGAAACCCGCGTGCCAGCATGTCAGGCAGACCGACGCCAATCGCCAGCGCGAGCGCCAGCACCAGGCCTTGCGCCAGAAGCCGCTTTGAACTGCGGCGCAGCTTGGCATCGTGCCCGTACAGCCCGTACAGTCCGTTTGGCCCGCGCTCCCGGCGGTGCCAGGGCTGTTTGATTTCAAGGGTGGAACGGCCCACGCCTTCGAGCACCACGGTGCCGCGCTGGACCAGGGTCACCTCCTGCTGCGGCCGCAGGAAGCGCGGGACCGGGCGCCCCGGTTCGGTCAGCCACAAACCGCCGGACAACACGCCTATGCGTACGCCGGGATGGCATTCCATGAATAGCATCTGGGCGTCATCGATCTCGCCAATGCTTCGGTCTTGGTCGGCGAATGGAACAGCGGGCGGCATCGTCGGTTCCCCTGGGTGAGACGCAGGGCATCACGATGGCATGAACGGGCCACCGGCACGTTGCACCCGATTGCCACCAGATGACGTTTGCAATGAGCCCAGACCAGGCCAATGGCGCACTGCGCACTCAGCGCACGCGCGGCCCTGCTTCGCTCAATCGAGGTGCAGCCGCTGCGCCAGCGCCGCCACCACGACGGCAAGCCGCAGGGTCGGGTGCAGTGCCATCAGTTCGCCGAGAACCGGCATCACCAGCCCCCTGTACAACAGCGGTTCGGTCGTCGTCACGCGAACCAGCCCAGACACACGTTCGTCGCTCGTCGCCAGTTGCGATCGCGCGGCTTCGAGTTCAGCCTCGATGCGCTCGGCGTGCCCGGCAAGTTGAAGCGCCAGATCGCCGGCAGGGTAGCCGCTGCGGTCGCGTTCGAACAGACGCCGGCCGCCGCGCTTCTCGATGCGCTGCAGCGAGCGGAATACCGTCGACGCGTCGGCGCCAAGCCGCTCGGCGCCTCGGCCAGCGTGGGTGCGCGCGTCATTCCGAGCAGCAGCGCCAGGTCATCGGCCGACAGCGACGCAGTGGATGGCATCGCAGGTTCTTTCATTGCAGCACCGCATTCATTGTTTGGCCCTCTGCGTACTTCACTTGCGTGATTGCGTGCTTGAAGTGAGTTCACCGCAACCCCTCTTCCGGCATTCTCTTGAAAGGATGATTCGATGAAGCTCTGTCACTCACCCGGCGCTTGCTCGCTGGCGGTTCACATCGCCTTGCGTGAAGCAGGCCAGTCATTCGACCTGCACAAGGTCGATCTCGCAACGCACCGCGGGCCCGACGGCAGCGACTACTTCGCAATCAACCCACGCGGCTAGTTGCCACTGCTGGAACTCGACGACGCCTCGCGCCACACCGACGTGGCGGCGCTGCTGAAGTACGTCGAAGACCCCGACAGCACGCATGCGTTGTTGCCCGAAGCAACGCCCGACACAAGGCTGGACCGGCTTGCCATGATCGAGTGGCTCGGCTTCGTCGCGACCGAGTTGCACAAGGTGTTCAGCCCTTGGCTCTGGCTCGCCGAGACCGCCGACTCGACGAAGCAGGCGTGCCGCGACGAGCTCGCACTGCGTTTTGCCGAACTTGACCGGCACTTCGCGCTGCAGGACTGGCTGGCGCTGAACCGCTTCGCGGTCGCCGATGCCTATGCTTTCGCAATCGTCAACTGGGCGAACATGCTGCGACTGGACTTGAAGCCGTAACCGAACCTGCACGCGCAGCTGGCACGCGTCGACGCGCGGCCCGAAGGCAACGCGGCGCTGGTCGCCGAAGGCTTGGCGAAGTCATGACGCTTTCGCATTCATCCATTCCTGGACAAGGACATCGCATGATCAACATTCACACCGCGCCCTACCCGGCACTCGTGCTGCGGATCGGTCTCGGCGCCATGTTCCTCGCGCACAGTGTCCGGCTCAGGTTGTTCGTCTTCACGCTGCGCTGCGCATCGGGCGAAGCGGCGCGGCGTTTCACGTTCGGGCGGCCTGCGCATGAATACCCCGACCACCCACGCCTCACCCGCCGCGCGGCAGGCGCCACCGCAGACGGTCACCGCCGACACCAAGGTGCGGCACCGCTCGGTCGACGTCGACGGCGTGCGGATCTTCCATCGCGAAACCGGGCGTCGCGGCGCGCCGACGCTGCTGCTGTTGCACGGATTTCCGGCTCAATCCAACGCAAAGCCTACCTCTCCAACGCAGGCGCCAGCACCGGCAACAACTTCATCGGCCCGCCGGCGAGAAGTTTGACTGCGCACCGGCGATGACGACAAAAGAAGTGAACACGCGTCCCGGGATCGTGCGGCGGCGCCGCTCGCGCGTCAGGCCCGAGAAAGGCCGGGTCTACGGCAGGATCGTGAGCACCACAAAGGCCGCCAGGATCACGATGTGCACCGCGCCCTGCAGCACATTGGTGCGACCGGTCCCCAGAGTCAGCGTGCCGACGACGAAGGTCAGCACCAGCAGCACCAGGTTCTTCGGATCCAGCCCCAGGACCAGGGGTTTGTCGAGCCAAATCGACAGCGCGGCGACCACCGGAATCGTCAGTCCAATCGTCGCCAGGCCGGAGCCGAGCGCCAGGTTCAGGCTGGTCTGAAGCCGGTTGCCACTGGCAGCGCGCACCGCGGCCACGGTTTCCGGTAGCAGCACCAGCACCGCGATGGCGATGCCGACCACCGCCGCGGGCGCCCCGGCGGCCGCGACGGCGCTGGCGATGGTGGGCGCAAGCACCTTGGCC